>PWHO01000328.1 GCA_003555385.1 Bacteroidales bacterium | reverse complement strand
TAACGGGTTCGTAAACGGCCAAAGCGGTTGTTGGTTGTTGGTTCTCATGGGCGAAGGATGGTGGGGATAGCCTGTGACCGTTGGACGAGGCTAAGGAGTTGATGGTTGTTGGTTCTCATGGGCTGAGTGAAGGGAAAAGACCAACAGACTGGTAAACGGGTTATGCAGTTGTTGGTTGTTAGTTCTCATCGGCTGAGTGAAGGGGAAGCTGCCAATAGCCTGGTAAACGGCCAAAGCGGTTGTTGGTTGTTGGTTCTCATGGGATGAGTGATGGGGAAGCTGCCAATGGCTTGGTAAACGGCCAGAGAAGTTGTTGGTTGTTGGTTCTCATGGGCTATGGAAACCAACAACGAGCTAGCTTCGTCCAGTGAATACGGGCAGCCCTTACAGTCCTAATCCCGTGGAAACTAACAACTGGAGTGGCGAAGCCACGACTAACCAATAACTAATTTGATATGTTGAAGAAAGTACCCCACACTTACGTAATCGTTTTTGCGATCATCATCCTCGCGGCCATCCTGACCTGGGTTATCCCACCGGGAAAATACGTGGAGGACACCGTGGTGATCGACGGCCAGGAACAAACAACTCTGACTTTTTACTATGAGGATGATCTGCCGCCAGCGTATGAAATGGAAAGCCAGGTGCAGACCTGGCAGGTGCTGTCGGCCCTTTTCAATGGCTTTGTACGGCAGTCGAACATCATCGTGTTTATCCTGATGATCGGCGGGGCGTTCTGGATCATGAACCAGACCAAAGCCATTGATGTGGGGATCATGTCTTTCCTGAATTTTGCCCGGCGCCTTGAAAGCAATCCCATGATGCAACGCATCGGGGTGGACAATCTCATCATCGTAATGATCATGCTGTTGTTCAGTATGTTCGGGGCCATTTTCGGGATGGCTGAGGAAACCATTGCCTTTGTGATCATCCTGATCCCGCTGGCCATTTCCAAGGGCTATGACAGCCTTACAGGGGTGGCCATGGTGTTTGTGGGGGCGATGCTGGGCTTTGCCGGGGCGGTGCTGAATCCCTTTACCATTGGCATTGCCCAGGGGCTGGCTGATCTGCCGCTGTTTTCCGGGATCGAATACCGTCTTTTTGCATGGCTGGTGATCAACGTGGTGGGGATCACTTATGTGCTGCGTTATGTGAACCGCATCCGGCGGAAGCCTGAATCTTCGATCATGTACAAGGAAGATGCCTACTGGCGCGAAAAAGACAAGGGGGAAGCGGAAAACATCACTTATTACACCCCCCGGATGGCCTGGGTGGTTTACGGGCTGGTGCTGTTGGTGCTGGGGATCTATTCCTTCCTGCATCCCACCACTACGTTGACCATCGGCGCTTCTTCCTTTACCCTGGTGGTTATTCCGGTGGTGACGGCTATTTATGCGGTGGCCGGGGTGCTGACACTGCGGCGTACGGTGCATTTTTTCATCCTGTTGCTGCTGGCCCTGACCATTGTGTTTCTGATTGTCGGTGTGATGGGGTATGGATGGTATGTGATGGAGATCGCCACCCTGTTTATGGCCATGGGTATTTCCGCGGGTATGGCGGTGAACAAATCGGCCGATGACATTGCCCTTTCTTTCCTGGATGGGGTGAAGGATATCATGTCGGCCGCCCTGATTGTGGGGCTTGCAGGAGGCATTATTGTGGTGCTTGAACACGGTGGGATTATTGATAGTATCTTGTATGGATTGTCCCGCTCGCTGGGGCAGTTTGGCAGTGTGGCCTCGGTGGGGGTGATGTATGTGATCCAGACCATCATCAACATTGTGATCCCCAGTGGGTCAGCCAAAGC
Source organism: Bacteroidales bacterium (assembly GCA_003555385.1). GTDB lineage: Bacteria > Bacteroidota > Bacteroidia > Bacteroidales > UBA7960 > PUPG01. Next base: position 4,954 of record PWHO01000328.1, on the reverse strand, counting down.
AGCCATCACCATGCCCATTATGGCGCCTTTCAGCGACCTGATCGGTATTTCCCGACAGGCAGCCGTGATGGCCTTCCAGTTCGGTGACGGTTTCACCAACCTGATCACGCCTACTTCCGGTGTGCTGATCGCTGTGCTTGGCGTGGCTCGCATCCCCTACCAGAAATGGGTCCGATGGGCCGGTCCGCTGGTGCTGATTCTGATTATCATCGGATTTTTGCTGCTGATCCCGACGGTGACGATGGACTTGAGTGGATTTTAGTCGTGGCTGGCGCCACTCATAGTTGTTGGTTCTCATGGGATGGGGTTCGTGGGGGTAGTCTGTAAACGGTGGACGAGGCTGGGAGGTTGTTGGTTGTTGGTTCTCATGGGATAAGGATGGTGGAAGATGCCCATAAGCATTGGACGAGGCTGGCAGGGTTGTTTGTTCTCATGGGCAAAGTGAGGGGGAGAGACAGACGGTCTGGTAAACGGGCAATGCGGTTGTTGGTTGGACCTCGAAGGGGTCGCACGTCCTGGTTGGCTGACAGGATGGGTTTTGGCCAATGTGATCCTGGAGGGATCACATATTACTAGCCCGAAGATATCAGGAAGCCATGACCCTGAAAGGGTCACACGTTTCTTGGTCGTATTCATGAACATTTTGTATCTTTGCACACGCAAATGGCTCCGTAGTTCAATTGGATAGAATAGCAGATTCCGGTTCTGTCGGTTGGGGGTTCGAGTCCCTCCGGAGTCACAAAGAGGCCGCCTCATATCATTACGAGACGGCCTTTTCATTTTACCCGATGGCTTGTTTTGTTTTCTGTACTATCCCATGCGGGACATTCTATAAAACACAAGACCGCCCATCAGCAGCAAACTTAAATGCAGGGCAGTATTTGACAAGGGAACGGCAACCGGGCCACTGGCATCTGTGCCAATGATCCAGACAGGGTCGTTCTTTTCGCCTTTGTCATCAAGCTGCCAGGCGAGAAAGGGATAGCCTTTTTCGATGTTTTCGTTCTCAACGATATCGCCCCCCCAGGAAGAAAATGTTGTCGGGGCCTGCATCTCTTCCGTGGTTTTGCCAATTGCACCATAGTTGTCTGCATCGATCTCCGCTCCCAGGCTGGTGGCTACTTCGAAGTCAAAGAAACAATTTGTAATCATTCCTTCCTTCAGATACCCAACCACACCGCCAATACCTAAATCACCGGTTTTTCCCCCTTTTAAATTCTTATCTCTTAAATTGTGCTTTGTGGCTCCTGAGGTTGATCTTTCTGTTTGAAGAGGATTGTCTGATTTAGTATCATCTGCCAGTACATGGATGCTGCCTGCGCTATAGGAGTTGGTTATCGAGCTGTCAACCAATCCCTTGTCAGCAAAAATCTCGGCTCTACCAGCCAGTCCGCCAACATCTAGGCCTCCAGACAAATTGCTTAAATTGTATGCGTTGTTAATTTGCGAACTGGCTAATGCCCCGGAAATTCCCCCAACGGTATCAGATCCTTTAATGTTTCCGGAAACAAAACAATCATAGATCACTGAGTTGGCTGCCTCACCTGTCATCCCACCTACGAATTCATCGCCAACAATGGACACGTTTATGAGACCCAAATTGCCGATGGTTGCCCCCACGACGTATCCAAACAAACTTACATCATCTTCTTCCGCTCTGTCAACATGTAAGTTGCTGATGGTGTGCCCATCCCCGTTGTAGGTTCCTGAAAAAGGTTCTGTATTAAACACTCCCATCGGCATCCATCCTTTATCTTCGAACCAACTTGCGGTTTCAGCGGCATCCAGGTCTTGTGTTTGAAGAAAAAACGCATCTGCAAAATTATTTCCATCCCTGGTTTCCACGGCAATCCAATAGAGGTTGGCCAGGGATTCAACCAAATACGGGGCATCGGCATCACCATGGCCATCCGGTTCTTCCGGGGTTATGGGGTGAGCAAGTGAGAACAGGATTGTGCTTTGCCCGACCATCAACAAAAGCAACAAAAAGAAGGTTTTGGTTTTCATAATGTTTGCACGTTTTAATGCTTATTGGTAAAAGTAACCTATATTTTGTTAAAACATAGTTTTTTAACATCAGGGTACGGCGGATTAAAATATTGAAAACCAATTTAATTCCGGCACTTTGCCCGGTTCAAAGGTAACGCTTAGCCCCCAGGGTAAAGCTTAACCCCAGAGCATCACTTAGCCAATACATAACAAATGTTGAGTATGATGGCCGACGCTGGGGTTAATTAATTCCGGTGTACGCAAGCGTACACCCCCTGTTTGTTTGCGTACACTATTCGGATAGATGTGCGGGCATAAAAGTCAGAATTACAGGAGTATAAATTTAATGGCTTGCTGTTTGATAGTGAAAGTGAAACTGGGATCATAATATTTCAAATTGTTATAAAAAACAGCTCAGTCACAACTGAGCTTGCTTGCATTTATAAATCGACAAAACTGACTTCAATGGCACAAAATTTTTCCTCAGGAATGCTGAAAATCATTTTACTTTCATTCATTCCAATGTTAATGGTTTCATGTAATCAACAGTTGCTTTTCCCTCATATAGAAGGAAGTGGAATTATAGTCACTGAGAACAGGAATATGGACAATTATTCTTCAATAGATCTCAGAATGCAAGGTAATGTGACAATTTCAGCTGATGACCGATTCGGGGTTCAGGTAAGTGCAGATGACAATATTATCAGTGAAATAAACACTTTCACAAGGAAAGGAACACTCATCATTTCCAATAATAAAAACTTTCGGAATGCCACGATAGATATTCATGTTTCATTACCATCTGCAGAAAAAATCTCGGTAAACGGCTCAGGGGGTATAGTGGTTGGTGATTTATTACAAGGCGAGGAAATGCATTTCAGAGTTGGTGGTTCGGGAAGCATAACCGCAGCGGTGGATGCTGAAAAAATCTACTCCACCATAGCGGGTTCAGGCAGTCTCAACTTATCCGGAAAAGCTTACCTGCAAAACATACAAGTATCAGGTTCGGGCACAGTAAACAGCTTCAAGTTGAATACATCGGTAAGCCATGTTCAGGTCAATGGGTCAGGTAACAGTTTGATATCTGTGGACGAGCACCTTGAGGTAAAAAACAATGGCAGCGGAAATGTCTTATACCGGGGAAATCCGCGGAAAGAACTGGTAATGAGGGGAAGCGGTAAAGTCGTAAATGCAGATTAACCGGGTTATTTGGTTCTCTAACCGGTTATTTCAGGGCTTTATTAAGCAAAAACAGCCTGGGCCGCAGGTTGGTTAACAAACCCCTGTTTTACTAATTGCTGTTTAGTAAAAACAGCAAAACCTGTTAATTAGCAATGAGCAAAACATGGCATTAATGTTAAATACGGGTATATTTTCGTTTATTGGATGAACCCTTATCCGCCCAGATATGTTAAATTTATGCCATGAATCAAACGAACCGGGCCAACAGAAACCGGGCCATAAGGAAAAGCATCCATTTTCTGACCGGAATCGCGCTTTTTGGGCTGACTTTTTTGCTTGACCATCCTGCATTGCTGTGGGTAATCATTGCCGGTACATTGTTTGCATTTGCCAGTTATTGGTCTCTAAGCTTTCGATTACTTCACAAAACCAGGGATCACAGCCTCGGTACCCTTTTTTATCCTATCGGGGTGCTGGGCGCCTTTATTTTGCTTTACCATATGCCGGTTGAATACTTCCGTGCCTCTTTGCTGACGCTCACGGTTTCGGATACCATGGCCAATGTCTTTGGCCGGATACGTGCTGGCAACATTTATTTTAATCCCCTCAAGGAAGACAAATCGCTGTTTGGTGTAGCGGCATTTGCGGCCACTACACTGATTATCCTTTACTTTCAGCTGCCTGATGCTACCATACTGGCTTTTTTGTTGCTGGCCACATTGCTGGCGATTATTTTTGAGGTTTTCTCATGGCGGGGCTCGGATAACCTCAGCATTCCCCTGGGGTCGGCCCTGTTTTTTATTGTGATGGACAGGCACGAGAGCGACCTGGTGTTTTTGATCCTGCTGGTGTTGTTTGCCGGGCTGGGAGCCGCGCTGCTTCATCGGTTCCGGCTGCTGGAAAAGAAGGCAAGTGTCCTGGCCTTTTTTATGGCCATCTATTTTATTGGAGCACTGGGGTTTTCCTGGGCAATACCGATTATCAGTTTTTTTGTGACCTCGGTGCTTTTCACCATCATCAGGGCCAAAAAGGCGGACCGGCCCTCCGCACTGCATGGTCGCAATACCTGGCAGGTGCTGGCGAACAGCATCTGGGCAATTCTTTTTTCTGCTGCCTGGCTGATCACAGGAATGGAAATCCTGATCCTTTTTTATGTCAGTGTGATTGCTGCAGTAACCGCTGATACCTGGGCCAGCGAGATCGGCCCCTTGTTTCATCGCCGGTGCTTCTCGCTGTATCACCGGGAAATGAAGCCCTCAGGGATAAACGGCGGAGTTTCCCTGGCCGGTAGCCTCGCAGCCCTGGCCGGCTCATTTTTTATTGTTGGGATGTCTTACTGGCTTTTTGATGCGGTGATTGATCCCGGCCTGGTCATCGTACTAGGCCTTGCCGGTTTTCTGGCCTCCATGGCAGACTCAGTGCTTGGCGCATTTGCTGAAGAAAAGCTGGAACAGTGGCTCGGCTCGTTTGGCAGCGTAAACGGGCTTACCGCAAATGACCTGATCAATGTGCTTGGGTCGCTGGCGGCACCAATATTCCTGTTGCTGGGAATAATACTTCTTGAAATTATCCGATAGGGATGGGGTAACAACCCATCCCCACCAGCGCGCCGCGCCGGATTACGTTTAAATATACCCATAAAGGCATGAATTCCCAGGGTGAGGAGCTTCTCCTCCTTGTGCCACGCCGGATTGCGCAGAAATTATCCGATAAAAAGGGGTTATAACAACCTGATGGCCAAGCCGGCAATAAGCAACAGGGAAAAGGCCAAATGGATCATTAC
>PWHO01000273.1 GCA_003555385.1 Bacteroidales bacterium | reverse complement strand
GGCACATCCAGCCTGATCCTGCTGTCTGCATTTGCAGGATTCGGGATCACTGAAGCCTTCAGGCCTTTATCCTCAGTGCTTGCCTGATTTATTACACCGACAGCGTCCAGGTCGAACCCGCCGGTGGGAAACGCAGTAGGCCAGGGGTCGTTGATGACATTGCCATGGGTGTCGTAAGTGGCATAATCGGGGTCGATGCTCCCAACCACGTCGATTATCCGTATGTGGGTAACGTGGTTAACGTCCAGACCCGGGGTGTCTGCCAGGGTATCCAGATCGAAGGGAGTACCATAGAATAAACGGTATTTGCCAGCCAGGTTGTGAATGTGTTCGGCCTCCAGTGTTCCGAACGATCCGACCTGGCTTTCGGCAGGGGTCAGGGAGGTATTCGGGAAACGTACAAAGTGCTCACCGTCTGAACTCACTTCCACAAATCCCAATTCGAGGAAGTAATCGTCAAACGCGTTTTCAAACACCGCAAAATCCCATCCCGGTCCGTTGGCGATGGGCGTATCAAAGGTCAGTGTTACGTATCCGCCGTCGCCCAGACTCAGTGTCCCTTTTTCGCCGGCTTTTCCGATGACATCTTCACAGCTGCCCGCAGAAGCCAGGCCCATTTCTGGCCTGGAAATGTCCACGGGGCCGCGGACGACTTCGCATCCATTGGCCCAGCCTGTAAAAACCGTGGAGTCTTTATGTATGGCGGTTGTCCCGCGGTGCCCTGCCGGCGGAGCAAACTGGCCCAGGGCAGTGAAAGGAAACAACCACCCCGTGGCCACTGCAAAAAAAGCCAAATATAGCGCAACGTGCAGATAGTCTTTTGTTCTTACCATTTTACGGGGTGGTGTTTGTGTGTTATCGTTTGATGATCCGCTGGCTGTGATGGAAATTTTGCCCCTCAATCATTGCTACATAAATGCCGTCCGGCAGGGATGAGAGGTCGATTGGGCTGCCCGGGTTGATTCCGGCGGAATAAACCAGCCGTCCGGCCATATCCATAATGCGAAGATCAACCGGCTCATTATGCTGATTACCAGGTATCCTGATATGTGCCTGATCCCGAACCGGGTTGGGGTAGATCAGGGGCTGCTGTTCGTTTTCAATGGCCGCAACCGGGGTTGGGTCATTGTCGTCCCAGGTGGTGACCTCCCCGATACAGAGATAGGCCGGGGTGTTCATCCCATAATCTCCCACATCGGAAGAGCTCAGGCGGAGTTCAAGGCTGTCGACCGGGCCGAGTCCATCAAGCGAAATGCTTTCCCAGCTGTCGACAATGTAATTGTTCTCATTGTCTTCAAAACGATAATCGGCCAGGTAAAACTCTTTTTCTCCTGTGGAGTCTCCATCGTGCCAGGCCACTAAGGTCAGCAGGAACCAGTCCGGATCATTTCCGTCTTCTCCACCGAATTTTTTGGAAAAGTCATCCCCGTCGCGCATGGCGATGGCGGAGTATGTGTTGTTGGTCACCACTATTTCTCTGAAATATCCTCCTTTGGCGTCTTCGTCAGGGTACAAAAACATGCTGTTTTCAAAGGTGGACGGGTCGGACACGTATACCACGGCATAATTCGGGTTGTTGCCATAAGGCTCACCGGTGAAAGCACTGTAATGATTCCCGTAGCCCGGAGTTTCGTTGTCAGTGACATTGGATACGGCAAAACCGCTCCAGCTGTAGGTGTCTTCATCCCACCAGGTAAAATAGTTCGGGAAGAAAATATTGCCGCTTTCAAAACCTCCGGAATCGTCGGAACCGTTCCAGTAACTTTCCTCATCCAGTTCTGTTTCGCTGAAGTCCGCCGTGGTTTGTCCGTAGCCGGAAACACTTGTGATGCATATGAATGCTGCGGCCCCCAGAAGGGTGGCTGTAATGTTCGTGATTCTTTTGATGGTAGATGTTTGATGCATGTGGTTGATTTTAATTGGTTTTAAAATTTCGATTATGAGTTGCTTCAGTTGTTATTCCTTTCCTGCGATATGTGCAGACTGACCCCGGCTCTTGCATGCCGCAGCGGCATGGGACGGCCGCTCATTACTTCGTATGCCTGGTTCCAGAGATTTGTGACGGTGGTAAAAACCGACAACGTGTTCCGGTTCATCCTGGTCTGCCACTGCAGGGTGAGGTCGCCTGTATGATAAGCCTCCAGCCAGGCACTGTGGTCTTTGCTTGTGTATGTTTTTCCTGTGAACTGATGATCAAAATGCAGGGTGAATGACTTGTAGCTGATATCCAGGTTATAACCCAGTGAATTTTTGGGCACGTAGATCAGCTGTTTGCCTGCCGAGGCATCTCCGGGGCCGTGTGTGCGGGTGTTCTTTGCAATGGTATGATCCCACCGGCCCTGCCAGTTCACCGACACCTCCTGCAGATTGATTTCGCCTGAGATCCTTGCTTCCAGCCCGTAGCTTTGCACCTCCATCAGGTTTTCCGGGCTCCAGAACATACTCCCCTGCTGGGGCAACCAGATGATCCACTCATTAATCCTCCGGTGAAACCCATTCAGGCTGAGTTCCCGGATTTTGAAGGTGGGCTGTTTACCGTGGCCCGCGAGCAGGGAATTTGGCATCCTGTGGTGATTATAAAAGCTGATTCCCATGTCCTGGCTCCAGCCCTGCTCGGGCTTCAGGTCCGGATTGCCTCCCGGTATCCAGTATTTGTCGTTCATGGTGGGCAAACGGTAGCTTTTGCCGGCATTTGCTTTGAAAAGTATCCGGGGGGTGGCCTTCCATGAGAGCCCGAGGGAGGGGGCAAACGGAGCTGTGTGGTCACTGGTGAATGATTGCCGGCCGCTGGCCAGGAGTTGCAGTTGATTGCTGACCAGTTCCCACCTCAGGGATCCGAATACAGAAATTAGCCGATCGTGCTTTTGTTCCCTGAAGGATTCGGCTTCTGCCTGCACCCACTCTGTTTTGACGCCGGTGTTGGCGGTGAGGTCCGGCGAAACCGAAAATAAGGCTTCCGCCTCCTGCACAATGGTTTTCGAGGTGGAACGGCTTGCCTGGTTAAGGCTGTCGCGGTATAGCAATCCTTCATCAAAATAACCTCCCCGCCAGGTGAAACTGATGCGGTTCAGGTGGAACTGCCATTGCCCGGTGACTCTCAGTGCGTTATCTTCCTGGTATGCCCCGGTGTGTGCGGCCATTGCAGCCGGGGGGATGTGGCGGTTGTTTCGCTGCCACCACCAACGCAGCACCCCCTGGTTATGGGTGCCGGGTGAAAAATATGTTTCATGTAACAGGCCATATTGTTGCAATGCAGCGTGTTTTTGGGTGAAGGTCGGTTCACCCTGAAGGTGGGTGTTTCTGTACCGGTATTCATTGTCAGAGTTTTTATGAAAAACCCTGAGGCGGGAGGCGATATTTTGTCTGCCCCCGAACAGGTCAATGTACTGCGCTGCTTCGCCCATGTCTGAGGCGGAAAACTGTGCCCTGGCAAAAGAACTCCTTCCCTCTGGCCTGTTGTTGTTCAGGTGGATTGATCCGCCCATACTCCCACTTCCCCAAAGTGCACTGCTTCCCCCGTATTGTACGCCGGCATCATCGGTAAAGAATACCGGTATAAGTGCAAGGTCTGTTTGTCCGGTGGCGGGGCTCTGAAGGCTGAATCCGTTCCATACCAGTGCCGTTTGCCCGGCTGATCCGCCTCTCAAAGAACTGGTGGCCAGTATGCCCGGTCCGTAATTCTTGATAAAGATGCCTGTTTGTCTGGATAGTAAATGGTCAAGTCCGTTCTGGCTGTAGCGTGCAATTGCCGTACTGTCAGCCTGAAGGATACTGTGGCCGGCACTGAAAGTACGGTACCTGGGTGAAGCTATCTCTGTTTCATCCAGAAGGATCAGCGTGTCGGCAGGTTGGTTGCCGCCCAAAACCCCCAGGGGTAAAAATAAGAGGAAGATGATTTGCCGGTAAAAGGCGATTTGCCAGTAATACATGAATGATTACTTTTTTCGTGGCACCGGAGCACTGCCAAATATAAATGGCTGCTCACCGGGATGCCCGGAACTCAATTTTTTGACACAGAAAACATCAATGTAACAGACGGCGAAATATGATCGCTTTTTTCCCGAAAGCTACAATTACTTGATGTGTGCAGGCAGGTCTTCTGACTTACTCCGCGTTTATCGCCTTCCCGCCCGAAACGGCAGTGGCATTGGGGTGATAAACACCAGTGATGGAGCTTACAGCAGCGGGAACTGTTCAGGAGTTACACCTGATTCCCTTTTCATCCGGGTGGTCCGAAAGGACTCCGGAAACCTGTACGTTTGCAAATGTAGAAAATTATTGCAACAACTTGTTAATTTTGCCAAGGAAACCTATTTTTATATGGTCTTATATGGTTCTTTTTATATATTTGCCAGCGAATTCCAATAAATGTTAAAATGTCAGGTAAAGATTGTCCCAATTATATCAATTGTCAATTAATTAACAAAGAGGGCGTTTTACAGGATAAAAACCTGCAGCGGCAATACATCCGTGATTTTTGCCTGGGTGAGGATGAAGCATGGGGCCGGTGCAAACGTTATCTCACCAAGCAGGAGCTGAATTTTTGCCCCGATTTTGTATTGCCCGACAGCCCCTGGTCTCCGGACGAGATCCTGGATATGTTTGAGGAGCGTGAAATGAATGATCCCAGTGAATAATAACCTGAACTGTATAAATAGTTGTAATTATGCCAACAATAGAAATTGAAGGAAAAACATTTGACGTGGACGGGGATGGCTTTCTGGCCAATCCTGAAATATGGAATGATGAGGTAGCTGTACTTATTGCCAAATATGACGGTATTGAGGAGATGAGCGACAAACATTGGGATGTGGTGAAGATTATCCGCGAGAATTATGAAGAAAAGGGGATGGCCCCGATGATCCGCGTCATCTGCAAGAAAACCGGGTTAAAACTCCGTGAAATTTACCAGCTTTTCCCCCTGGGTCCTGCAAGGGGTGCCTGCCGTGTAGCAGGATTGCCCAAACCGGATGGTTGTGTATAAAACGTTGCTTATGTATTGGTTTGAATGGATTGCCCTTGGGGCACTGGTGATTTGCCTGGCCGGGCTGGCTTATCATGTGATAAGGCTGATCCGGCTCGGGATCCGGGACGATTATTCGGCCCGTGCAGGTAGCCCTGCGGCCGGGGTGGCTTATTCTTTCACCGGGGGAATGGATCCCAGGAATAAAGAATCGGCTTACCTGAATCTTCCCACTTACGCATCCGGGGTGATATTCCATATTGCCGTATTTGCGGCCATTGTGCTGTTTTTCCTTTTCCTGGCAGGGGTTAATCCGGGGCAGTCAGCCAGGCTGATTCTTACAGTGGTGGCTTTTTCAGGTGCTGCGACCGGCATCGGGATGCTGGTCAAGCGGATGACCGACAAAAAGCTCAGGTATTTGTCCAATGCTGACGACTATATTTCCCTTTTGCTGGTGATTATTTTTCTGATTCTGGCCGGATTCACCTTATTGTTTCCGGTGGTGTACCCCGCCTTTATGCTGGTGAGTGCTTTGCTGCTGTTGTATATGCCACTGGGTAAACTCAGGCATGCTGTTTATTTTTTTGCTGCCAGGATCCACCTGGGGCGGTTCTATGGCTGGCGGAACGTGTGGCCGCCCCGAAAAGCATGATTTTTTATGGAGAAAGTAACCAAAGATAAAATCAAAGCCGGGCTGGAGGTGTTCAGGCAGTTGCATGACAGTAAGTTGCTGACGCATTTGAATAGCTGTGTGCATTGCGGCCTTTGTGCGGATTCCTGCCTTTATTATCTGACCATGGAGGATGAACGCATGATCCCGGCCAATAAAGTGGAGGTGGTAGCCTCTGTGTATCGCCGGTATCATACCCTTGCAGGCAGGGTGGCGCCCCGTCTGGTGAATGCCAGGGAGCTGGATGATGACACCGTGGAGGAGATGGTGGACCTGTTGTTTGGAGCCTGTACCATGTGCGGACGATGCGTTAAGCATTGTTCGATCGGGGTGGACATCGAATATGTGGTGCGAATGGGCCGGGAAATGTTATCCAATATGGGATATGTCCCGGCTTCTTTACAGGCCACCGTGAACGCCGCTCTTGAAACGGGCAACAATATGGCCATTCCGGAGGAAGAATTTCTGGATACCATAGAGTGGATGGAGGAGGAAATGCAGGATGAGCTGGAAGACCCTGAAGTAGAGATCCCCATTAACCAAACCGGGAAAAATGTATTGTATACACTGAACCCGCGGGAGCCCAAGTTTTTCCCCCTTTCCATATCGGCCATGGCCAAAGTGTTTTATGCTGCCGGTGAAAGCTGGACATTGTCTACAGGCATGTATGACGTGACCAATTATGCTTATTTCTCCGGCAACACGGAGCATGGAGCCATTATCGGTCGCAGGATTTATGAGGAGATGGAGAAGATGCAGGCCAACAAACTTGTGCTGGCTGAATGTGGCCACGGCACGAGGGCCAACCGCTGGGAGGCCCCGAACTATTTGAAAAAGGCCTTCCCTGAAACCATCAGCTCGGTTGAGCTGATGGCATCTTATCTTCGTGAAGGAAGGATCACTTCCGACAAGAGCCTGACGGAGGAGCCTGTGACTTTACATGATCCGTGCAACCTGGTGCGTGGTGGCGGCATTGTTGATGAGCAGCGCTATATTTTAAAGAGTTGTGTACAGCACTTTGTGGAGATGTCGCCGCACGGGCTGGACAACTTTTGCTGCGGAGGCGGAGGGGGGCAGCTTGCCATGGGTGAATATAACGACAGGCGGCTGAAGATTGCTGAGATCAAGGCGGAACAGATCAGGAAAAGCGGGGCAAAAATTGT
>PWHO01000067.1 GCA_003555385.1 Bacteroidales bacterium | reverse complement strand
GCAATGTGACTGTTGTGGAGGTAGAAGTTGAGAGAAGTGAGGGAACATTCAACGCCGCCACAGGCACGATTGTCTTTGATGCGGTCTTTACCGTATCGGATCCCGATTTTGAAATTGATCCCGAGTTTTATACTGACAAGGACGGCGATACTTATACCTTAAGGGTTCGCTATACCCCGTTTTAATGAGTAAACAAGGGTTCCGGGAATGAATTCCGGGCCCTGAGGCTCCTCGTCATGGTGGTTTTGACCATGACGGGGAGCTCTTTAAAAACCAAATTTTGGGTATGAAAACAAATCATCTGCTGTTTTTGCTGCTGTTTTTGATGGGCTGGACCGTTTCCTCCTTTGCTTTATCCGGGCAGAATGACCAGTTTCCGGAGCGGCTACAGGAAGATATCCGCGAGTCTGCTGAGGGTTTTATCACCGTCCACTACAGTGAAAAAAAGATCTATTTTGAGATTCCTGATTCCATCATGGGACGGGACTTGCTGCTGGGGGTGAGGGCTTCCGAACTGACCCACAACAGGCGGCACGTGTCCGCCGGGCAGATGCGTCATAACCCTTTGCTGATCCGTTTTACCGCCGACGACAACCAGGTGTACCTTCATCAGCTGGTTTCCAATGAACATGCCGATGAAGATGACCCGGTAAAAAAGGCAGTGGATCGCAACAACCTGGTGCCGGTGATTGATGCGTTTAACATTCAGCATCGCACTGAAAACAGTGTTGTCATTGATTTTACCGGTTATCTGAATGAACCCGTGAACCCGGTGTCGCCCTTTGCCGACAGGGCCAGGCCTGGTGCACTGAATCCCGCCCTGACCAGCTTCCTTGACGTCAGGGCTTTTGAACAAAATATTGAGATCAAAACCCGTTTGGGTTTCCGGGGCAGGGAGCCTTTTCTGGCTGTTATGCAGCGCTCGCTGCTTTTGCTGCCGGAGCAACCCATGCAGCCCAGGCTGAACGACCCCCGTGTGGGTTACTTCAATGACGGGCAACGGCGCTTTGATTCTGATCAGTTAACGGTGGAGCGTTTTGCCTATATCTACCGCTTCGACATTCAACCCGCGGAGGAAGACATGGAGGCTTTCCGAAGGGGCGAACTGGTTGAACCGGCCAAACCCATTGTATTTTATATTGATGATGCTTTCCCGAAAAAATGGCTCCCTTACGTCAGGGCTGGTGTGGAAGACTGGCAGCAGGCTTTTGAAGCCATCGGGTTTAAAAACGCCATTGTGGCAAAAGATTTTCCGGATGATCCGGATTTTGATCCGGACGACATCCTGACCAATACCGTACTTTATGTGACCACTGCATCGGCCAATGCCGAGGGGCAGCGGTGGATCGACCCCCGCTCGGGGGAGATCATTCAGGCTGATGTGGCCTGGTACTCAAACGTGACCGAAAAGCTTTATGAATGGCTGTTTGTGCAAACTGCCGCGGCCAACCCGGGGGTAAGGGGTGCCCGTGTGGCTGACGAAGTGATGGGGCCCACCATCCGTTATGCCATTGCCCACGAAGTGGGTCATACCCTTGGCCTGGCGCACAATTTTCGTTCACACTACGCCTTCCCGGTTGATTCACTGAGGTCTGCCACTTTTACGCAGGCCCACGGAAGCTGTGCTTCCATCATGGATTATGCCAGGAACAATTTCATTGCCCAGCCGGGCGACGAGGGGGTGAGTTTTACGCCGCCCGTTATGGGTGCTTATGATATGTTTGCCGTTAAGTATGGGTACAAGCCCATACCGGAGGCCGCTGATCCTTTTGAGGAGGTGCCGGTGCTCAACGGCTGGATTGAAGAAAAAAGCCATGACCCTGCTTACTGGTTCAGGCGCAACCGCTCTTTTTCCGATCCCTCTTCGCAGTCGGATGCACTGGGTGATGATGTGGTGAAAGCCGGCAGATACGGAGCGGACAATGCGCGCCTGATCCTTGAGAATATGGTTGACTGGATGGAGGTGGAGGACGGGGATTACCGCCGGCTCAGCTCCATGCACGATGCCCTGATGCGGCAGTACGGGCATTATCTGCGCCACGCTTCTGCACAGATCGGGGGCATCTACCAGTTTGAGGGGGTGTATGCGCAAGACGGCAGCCTGTATCGTCCTGTTTCTACGGAGCGGCAGCGCGAAGCCCTGGTGTTTATCCTTGAGGAGTTGTTCAGTCTGTTTGACTGGATGGATCCCATCGATATTTCCGCAAGAATTGGGAGCAATGAACCTGAGATATTTGCCGTGCAGCGATCGGCCGTGGAAACCTTGTTTTCGCGCGATAAATTCCTGCATCTGAGGCAATCGGCATCCATGTCGGATGATCCCTACACCATCCATGCCTACCTGGAAGACCTGACCGCCATGGTATTTACTGACCATGGTCGCCGCGTAAGCCGGTCGGTGCAGAATGTGCAACTGGAGGCGGTGAAGCAGGTCAGGCACATCCTCGACAACCAGGATGAGTATGAAGTGGTGGAAAATGCCCTGATGCCGGCCCTTTATTATCACACCGAAATCATCAAAAATGACCTTCAGCGCAAAGAGAACCGGGCCGGTGGAGAACTGGCCGCGCATTACCAATATATGTTGAATATATTCACAAAATAAATCTTAACTGCCCGGCACAAATATACGCGTGCATTGCCTCTGGATTTGTCTCGCATATGATCATTGCGGCCGGGTCGCAAATTTCAAAACTTACTACAAAGAAATGCGAAAACTACACCTGACGATTATCCTGTTTTTTTCCGGAATCTTTTTCCTGCAGGCAGACGAGGGCATGTGGATGCCATCCGAACTTGATGAGGTAACCCTTGAGAATATGCGCAGGGCAGGATTCATGTTATCCGAATCTGATGTTTATAATGAGGATCAACCCAGTATTCATGACGCGGTGCTGGGAATGGGCCCCACCGACAACCCGGTATCGTTTTTCGGTTCTGCGGCTTTCATCGGCGAAAGCGGCCTGATACTGACCAACCATCACCTGGCGCTGCGCTATATCCAGCAGCACAGCAGCCCGGAAAACAATTATATCCGTGACGGCTTTCTGGCCGGATCAGATGAGCAGGAGCTTCCGGCCAACGGGCTGAGTGTGTCCAGGCTGGTCAGGACGGAGGATGTTACAGCGATCATCACGGCCGGTTTTGACACGATCCCGGCCAGGCAGCACAATAACATCATGAACGAACGTGGCAGGGAACTGGCCGAAGAATATGGGGAAGACGGTAAATACTTCGTTAATATCAGAAGTTTTTTTTCAGGCAACCAGTATTTTATGGAGATATACCGGGTTTACAATGATGTCAGGTTGGTGGCTGTTCCGCCCATGGACCTCGGGAAATTCGGCGGCAACCGCGACAACTGGCAATGGCCACGTCAATCAGCCGATTTTGCCATTTTAAGGGTGTATCATGAAGAGCTTGATATGCCGGTTTATCCGCGGAAGCATCTGTCTGTATCCACTGAAGGTGTTCATGAGGGGGATTTTACCATGGTATTCGGTTTCCCGGGAACCACCAAACAGTTCCTGACCTCGGAGGCTGTCAGGCAACTGGCTGAGGTCACCCATCATCATTCCATCAATATAAGGGGCGAAAAGGTAAGTATCATGGAGGAGGCCATGGCGGCCGATGAGGATATCTGGGTGAAGTATACCAACCTGCATGCCAGTGCGTCAAACCATCTTCTGCGCTGGAGGGGAGAGCGTGAAGGGATTCATAACCTCGGGCTGGTAGAGCGGAAGCAGCAGTTTGAGCAAACATTCCCCGAGGGTTTGTGTGAAGAGGAAGCCGCATCCTACCATGAAACACTGGAGGCGATCAAAGGTATTGTGACCGAACTGGACACCCTGGAGATGATCAACGCCCATATTATGGAGGCCGGAATTGGCGGGGCGGAGTTCACGGCTTTTGTGGCCCTTTTTGACAGGCTGGGTGCCATGGCCACGCGTTATGCCGAGGCCGGCCGGCTCGATGAAGGAGATCTTCAGCGGGAGGCCTACAGGCTCAGGGGGTTGACAGAAGACTTTTTTGAGAACCATGACCTGGAGCTGGAAAAGGAGATTCTGACGGCCATGGTCCGCCATTATGACCAGAACATCCCGGATTCCTATAAAACAAGGGCAGTGCGTGAAAGGCTGGCTGAGTACGACGACCACGATGCGTATATCAGGGATATCTTTGAGGGGTCGATCTTCGCTTCGGAAGAAAGCATTTACCAGTTTCTGGATAATTTTACGGTAGCGGATGGAGAGGTGCTGGAACAGGATCCTGTGTACCAGCTTAACCTGGGCTTTTATTTTGTGAACCGTGACCTGGTTTTCCCGGAGCGGCAGCGACTTCGCAATCAATATGGCGTTCACCACAAGGAGTATGTGCGCCTGATCAGTGAAAATTCGAACAACCCGGTTTTCCCGGATGCCAACAGCTCACTGCGTCTTTCTTTCGGAACGGCCAGGGGGTATACCGTCAACGGAGAAGAATTTACCCACAGAACCTACTTGTCGGAGGTGCTCGACAAGCATCACTCAGGCATTGCAGATTATGACCTGCCTGAGGATTATGTAGCGCTTCTGGAGCAAACGGATAATGCTGACCGGATTCCCGCCTGTTTCATCAACGACAGCCATACCACCGGGGGCAGCTCCGGCAGCCCGGTGCTGGATGCACACGGAAACCTGGTGGGCATCGGTTTTGACCGTTCAAGCCACGGCGTGGTATCTGACCTGGAGTACTTTCCCGATTATAGCCGCAATATTGCCGTTGACATCAATTATGTGTTGTTTGTGCTGGATGAGTATATGGGGGCGGATCGCCTGCTGGAAGAAATCTCGTTTACCGGGAATTAATCATTGCGCGTGGCCGGCGGGGTTTGCGGATGGCCGCAGGGGCAAGGTGCTTCTGCGGCCTTCGGCGTTTATGCGGGGGGTGATTTTTGGGACAGTTCCTGGATGTAAGCCGAGGGGGTTTGGTTGGAAAACTGCTTGAATGCCCTGTTGAACGTGGATTTTGAGTTAAAGCCACAATCCAGTGCCAGTCCGAGTAGGGTATTGGTTTTGTGCTCTCCGGCTTCGACCTTGTCAAGAAAACAGCGTACCCGGTAAGCGTTGATGAAATCCGAGTAACTTTTATCGGCTTTCCGGTTCACGGTTTCCGAGATCAGGTGTTCTGAAAGATCCATGAGTGAGGCCATCTTTTTCAGGGTAAGGTCTTTATCCAGGTAGGCTTCTGACTGTTCCAGGAAATTGGTTATTGCGGCGTAGTTTTTATCCAGTTCGGTTTCCTCCAGCCCGGTCTTGTACCTTTCCTTTTCTTTCTCATAGATCATCGGACCAAGCAGTACAAAGGAATAGCGGTTCCAGATGTAAATAAAGGTGAGGATGAAAATGGTCACAATGACATTGATCAGGCTTTCTTTGCCCACGGCAAAGGGGATGTCAAAATAAAAAAGCACCTCAATGAGCAGGGTGAGGGCGAGCAAAAAGATCACTCCCCTGATGATGCTTTCCAGCCAGTTGTATACAGAAATTCTCTTCTTTTTGTCCAGCTGGGTGTCGTGTTTGACCCGCTTTACCAGCGATGCTCCGGCAACGGTATAGCCGGCCAGGATGCCGAATTTCAAGAAGGTGGAAATACTGCTGTAGATGTTGTTTTCCGGCTGGGTTTCTTCTATAGATGCGCAACTTGCCAGCCCCAGCAACTGGGTTGCGCCGTGGTAGACTACGTAAACGGTTACCGGAACCAGGTGAACCAGGTCGCTTTTGCGGAAGCGGAAATTATCGGTGATAAAACAGCGGATATAGAAAAACAGGATGGGGCCATGCAGCACATGTGTGAAGCACATCAGTTCATGGTACCAGAAATAGTCGGGAAGCAGGCCCTTCTGGGAGATAAAAAAGGCCAGAACCGTAACCAGTAACAGACCCATCCATCCGATGAAAATTTGGGCATGCAATGGCTTGGGCTTTCTATTCACATGGGTGAGAATAAAAAACAACAAAATAGCAATACATACAATGAATAGATAATCCATCAGGCCCTTATTCCCGTATTAACAAAATGGGATGCAAAAATACCTAAATTTTTACATATTTGGCTTGCAGGGTCTTGTGTTTTAACCCAGTGCTTGAATCGTAAGCTGTTGTGAAACAGTTTGATGTATTTTAATGGCTTCATTGGTCACTTTGTTCCGGATGTGTGTTTTACGTTTTGTGGGTAAGCTACCGGGGCTGGCCTCCTGTGTTTTCCGGCAAAACACATGCCATGCTCGTATTTTTGGGGCAGTGCAATATAATTCAGGATTATTATCTATATTTAACTGTTTTTCCTGTGAATTTGTTGAATGTCAAATACCCTGATTATGAATAAACATAAAGAAACTGAACCCAGGCTGGTTTTTACCGGGCAGTCGTGGGAGGCCGAAATGCTTAAGAATATTCTGAAGAAAGAAGGAATATCCTCCTATATCAACAATGAAGTCACTGGAAATATGTTTCCGTTTCTGACCACCCCCGGCATGGGCGCCGTTAAGCTGATCGTGGCCAAAGAAGATTATGACAGGGCCAAAGAGCTGGCGAAAGACTTTGAAAAAGATAGGTTTGAATAACATCCCCACCTTTTATGCAGGCGGTGCAGGCTGCTAAAAACATCAATACCGGTTAAATGTGTACAGCTTGTCCGCTTTCTTCCGGATCTTCTTCCGTGGTGTCTCTTTGGCGGGGTAGCCCAGTGTGAACAGAAGGGGAATGCGGCGTTTCTGCGGGATGTGTAACAGTTCCCGCACTTTGTTTTCGTCAAACCAT
>PWHO01000198.1 GCA_003555385.1 Bacteroidales bacterium | reverse complement strand
TACCGCCTTCCCAGGCGTAAAAACATTCGTCATGGTTGATCTCGTAAACCACTCCCATAACCACCTTCTGGTGTTTCATCAGGGCAATGGAAACGCTGAAACAGGGGAGGCCGTGAATAAAGTTGGTGGTTCCATCCAGGGGGTCTACTACCCAGCAGTATTCATCCCCCTTTTTCTCAATACTGTTTTCTTCTGCAATAAAACCCGCCCCCGGAAGCAAATTTTGCAAATCTTTTACGATACGTTTTTCGGCTTCCGTATCCACATAAGTCACAAAATTATGGAGGCCTTTGCTCTGAATGTCCGCGGCCTCCAGCTTCGGGATTTCACCGCGGATAAATTCACCGGCGGATTTCGCAATATTGCAGGTCTGTAAACAAATTGATTGTAAGTCCATGTCAGCGTTGTTTGTTTTTTTCCCGTTCTTTTCCGGCCATATAATGATGGAGTAGCCCGGGTATATGGGCCTATGCTACATAAACTCCGTTCTCATCGGTAATGTTCAACGTTACCTCCTGGACCTGGTTTGCCAGGCCAGGCTGGTCGGGAGTTTTTACTTTGATATAATTCCCCGTAAATCCGAACATATATCCGCCCTGTTCCTCCTTCTCCCAAAGAACATATTCCCGGCGCCCGCGGTTTTGCTCAATAAACAGTTTTTTCTTCTGGTCCGACAACTCCTGCATCTCGCGTGAACGCCGCTTCCGCTCAGCCACACCTACATGGTCAGTGGCTCCTGCGGCCCGGGTGTTTGCCCTTTCGGAGTAAGTAAATACATGGAGGTAGGATACCTCAATCCCCTGGATGAAATTAAGCGATTCATTGAAATGAGTGCCGGTTTCACCGGGGTATCCGACTATCAGGTCGGCGGCGATGCAGGCGTGCGGGATAAAACGGCGGATTGTGTCAACCCTTTCTGCAAAGAGTGCCGTGGTGTAGCGGCGCCCCATGGCTCCGAGCATCGCGTCGCTGCCCGATTGAAGCGGAATGTGAAAATGAGGCATCAACACCGGGTGATCCGCCACCAGACGAATAATTTCTTCAGTCAGCAAATCCGGCTCCACTGACGACAACCGAATCCTTTCCAGCCCCTCAACCTTGGTCAGTTCTTTCAGCAGGGTCAGAAAAGACTCCCCGTGTGGCTTGCCAAAATCACCGATATTTACCCCTGTCAGCACCACCTCCTTCATGTCGGTTCCGGCAATCTCCCTGGCGGTTCTGAGGGTGCCTGCAATGCTGTCGCTGCGGCTTTTACCCCTGGCCAGGGGAATGGTGCAGTAGGCGCACTGGTAGTCGCAGCCGTCCTGTATCTTGAAAAAAGATCGGGTTCTGCCATCCTGCGACCAGGTGGGAACAAAGTTTTCGGGCAACTGCATGGTGTCTTCGGACACGAATGGCTTATCAGAACCGGATTCCAGTTTTCGGACGTGTTCAAATAAATTATACTTCTCCGTATTCCCCATCACAAGCGACACTCCCGGCAGGGAAAGCAGCTCCTTCCCGGCGATCTGGCTGTAACAGCCTAACACAACGATCTGCGCAAGCGGGTTGTGTGTATGTGCCTGGCGTATCAGGGCCCGGCAGCGTTTTTCCGCTTTCCCTGTGACACTGCAGGAATTGATCACATAAATATCGGCAGGATCACTGAAATTTACCTCTCTGAAACCCTCCCCGGCAAACTGCCTGCTGATGGAGTCGGTTTCACTGAAGTTGAGTTTACAACCCAGGGTATGAAAGGCAATGGTCGGGGGTTTTTTCATAAATTTTCTTTCTGCCACACAAAGTTACTTGTTTGCCATAAAAAAAAATAAAAAATTGATTTACATTTGCCCGGGAGAATTCCTTTTCAGGAACCACTAAAAAATAAATTGCTATGCGTAAATTTTTGTTGATTGCATGGGTGTTATTCATTGGATTATACATCTTTCCGTCACAGTCAGCCATGGCACAAGGCAGCAATTTCAGGAACGCCCGAATCTTTAATGCCGGCTTTTCATTGAATTATACCTATAGCTATCTTGGCAGCCGCAGTTTGAACGTCCCGCCAATGGTGGCCTTTTTGGAGGTGGGAATTCATCAATATATTACCGCCGGCCCATACGCTGCATACAGTAAGTGGACTTATCCCGAACGGACCCGTTCGTTCCTGGGGCTCGGAGCAAGGGGCAGTTTTCACCTCACCCCGTTTATCAATGATTTGATCGATGGAGGCATCAATGAAAAGGACATCGACTTTTACGCCTCCATGATATCCGGGTTTGAGTTCAGGCAATATGGTGGCAGCCCGGACCATTCGGTCAGCGGGTTCTTTGATAATATCGGATTATTTATTGGCCCTGTGGCCGGTGTCCGTTATTATTTCTCTGATGACCTGGCCGTATTCTCAGAACTGGGCCGCGGTGCACTGGGTTCTGTCACTGTCGGACTTTCTGTAAACCTTTAGGTAATTATTATTTTTCGGATTATGGTGCTCTTTCACCGGATTCCGGTGCCGCGGCGGGCGCTGCAAACTCACGTAATTTCTCCGGCAGCTTCTCGTAATAAGGTGTCTTGCCGGGTGAAAGCGGTGGCTGGCCGGCGGCTTCCATGATAAGCTGTCCTTTCTCCTTATCCAGCACAAAAGCTGCAAACTTTTCGGCCATTTCAGGGTTTTCGACCTTGTGAGGAATGGTCAGCCCGTATACCATCGACTGCCCTGTTTCAGTGATGGTGTGGCCGGGTGCTGTGCCCAATGTTTCGGTACTTACTTGTGCATACCAGTCATCCAGTTCCGGGTCTCCAAGGCTAAGCTCCGGTGGCAGGGCCAAATATTGAAGCCCATGCTGAATGGCTACGCTCCGGTATAAAAATATGTAATCCAGGTGGCCGCTCTCCAGCAGGGCGATCAGGTCGGTCTCTTTGGGACGCATGTGTTGACCGGCCCTGGTCAGCAGCTCATCGGCCAGACCCTCCTTATGGTAATACAACTCCGCCAGTTTGGCGGTAAATACAGACCGGACTCCGCAGGGGTCCTGATCAGGGTCACTGCGCCCCGTATTGACATCAGGGCGGCGCATAATCTCATGCCAGTTATCGTGGTTGATCTCTTCGGCATGACGCGATGTTTCGGCATATACGATGGCCATCTCATTGGCGGAAAAGGGGATATACCATGAAGCATGTTCCGGGATCAGCATGTGTTCAATGACCAGGTAGTCGGCTGACAGGAAGAGGTCGGCGGGGTTATCCAGGTCCGTCACGCGGCGGGCCCCGGCCTTACTCCCCCAGGCCTCCGTCCGTATGCGCACTTCAGGATATTGCTGTAAAAATGCTTCCGTCATTTGTTTGACCGGGTAAGTCAGGCTTCCAGCATGGATAATATGCAGGACGTTGTTTTCGTTGTCTTGTTTGTCGCCTCTACCCGCGCATCCCAAGAGGATCAGGAAAGCCATAAAAAAAATGGTTTTTTGCATAATGATCTTTGCCTTTACCGGTGTTTGTATTGACAGTGGCTAAAACGGTTGGCCGTTGCAACGGTGACGCTGCGGTTTATCTTCCGGGATAATTTAAGGGATGAACCGATATTATTTTTAAAGCAAAAGTAATATTTTATAATTTAGACGCCTCAAACTGAAGAATAGATGAAAACGGTAACATTGGTCTTAATTGTGTTGTTGAGCATGCTTTTTTCCGGCTGTCAGCAAGAGAAGCAAGAAGCTGGTGAAGAAGAAGTGCATGAAGTGGGTGAGGGTGTGATTGATATGCATACCGCAGAGATCGCCCTTGATTATGCTGGTGTCTACAGGGGTGTATTGCCCACCGCCAGCGGGGCAGGGGCAGAAGTGACCATTGAGCTGAAAGGCGTGGAAGGATCCGGGCTATATTTTGTGGCTGAGAACCACATTGTGCACCTGGATGAAAACGGAGATCGGATCTACAGTGAATTGTCCGATCATTATGTACTGGAGAAAGTGACGGATAGTATTCAATAGATATATAAACAAATAAAGAAAAATAATTTGTCATGAAGAAGTTATCGGTTATTGCGTTTGGAGGGAATGCCCTGTTGCAGAGCGGGCAAAAAGGAACCATTGATGAGCAGGAACAAAATGTGTATGACACTTGTCAGCACCTGGTTCCCCTGATCAAAGAAGGATATGACCTGGTAATTGGCCACGGGAACGGCCCCCAGGTGGGGAATGTGTTGCTGCAGCATGATGCCGGTCATAAAGAGTATGGCATCCCCAAACAACCCATTGATTTTTGTGTGGCGGAGACCCAGGGGTCGATCGGTTTTATGATTGAACAGCAACTTAGAAATGTGCTGGCTGAGAACGGCATCAAGCGCAATATTGTTACCCTGGTGACCCAGGTGGTTGTCAACAAGGAAGATCCGGCATTTAAAAAACCCGCAAAACCCGTGGGTCCATTCTATTCGAAAGAAGAAGCGGATGAACTGGCCGCTGAAAATGGCTGGGTATTTCATGAGGATCCCCGCAAGCGCGGATGGCGTCGTGTGGTGGCTTCTCCCCGTCCGCTGGAAATCCCGAACTGGGAGGCTGTGGAAAAACTGGCCCGTGAGGGCACCATTGTAATCACGGTAGGCGGTGGCGGTATTCCGGCCTATATTGATGAAAAAGGCAAAATGGTCGGAATTGATGCAGTGATCGACAAGGACCTTGCTTCTTCCATGCTGGCGAATAAGATTCGTGCCGATGAGTTTTGTATCCTGACGGATGTTCCCAATGTGTTCATCAACTTTCATCAACCCGGAGAAAAGAAGCTGGAAAAGATCACATTGAAAGAGATCCGTCAATACCTGGATGAAGGCCAGTTCACAGAAGGCAGCATGGCCCCGAAAGTGAGGGCCTGCATCGAATTTGTGGAAAAAGGCGGGGCTGATGCGATTATCACGGAAGCAGAACAACTCGGGAAGCCGGATGCAGGGACGGTGATACTGCCTTAGTCGGGTGCTTCGCACCCTTGGTTGTTAGTTCTCATGGGCTGAGGATGGTGGGGGTTGCCCATGATCGGTGGACGGGGCTGAGAGGTTGTTGGTTGGTTGTTGGTTCTCATGGGCAGAGTGATGGGAAAGCTGCCAACGGACTGGTAAACGGCCCGGGCGGTTGTTAGTTGTTGGTTCTCATGGGCTGAGGTTTGGGAGAGTTGCCTGTGGTCTGGGGAACGGGTAAAGAGGTTGTTGGTTGTTGGTTGTTGGTTCGATCCCGGAGGGATCACACGTTACCGGCAAAGTGCATTAATATAACACTAGTATAAATCAAAAAATAGGAGATTAACACATGGCTTTTAATTTGAGAAACAGGAGTTTTTTGAAATTGCTGGATTACACGCCGCAGGAGATTAAGTTTTTGCTTGATATGTCGGCGGATTTGAAAAAGGCGAAATATGGCGGATACGAACAGCCAAGGCTGAAAGGGAAGAACATTGCCCTGATTTTTGAAAAGGCTTCAACCCGTACGCGTTGCGCGTTTGAGGTGGCGGCTTTTGACCAGGGTGCCCTGGTGACTTATCTGGGGCCTACCGGAAGCCAGATCGGTAAAAAAGAATCCATGAAGGATACAGCCCGGGTACTTGGCCGGATGTATGACGGCATTGAATACCGTGGATTTGCGCAAACCACCGTGGAGGAGCTTTCGGAATACTCAAATGTGCCGGTTTGGAACGGGCTCACCAATGAATTTCACCCGACCCAGATCCTGGCGGATTTTCTGACCATGATGGAGCATTGTGACAAGCCGCTGAACCAGGTATCTTTCTGTTACCTGGGTGATGCCCGTAATAATATGGGCAACTCGCTGCTGGTGGGTGCCGCCAAAATGGGCATGGACTTCCGTGCAGCAGCACCCAAATCGGTACAGCCCAGTGAAGAACTGGTGGCGCAGTGCCGTGAGATTGCCAAAGAAACAGGGGCAAAGATCACCATTACTGAAGACGTGGAAGAAGCGGTAAAAGGCGTTGATTATCTCTACACCGACGTTTGGGTATCGATGGGTGAACCTGATGAAGTATGGAAAGAGAGAATTGCGTTGCTGAAGCCTTACCAGGTGAATATGGATGTCATCAAAAAGACCGGCAATCCGAAGGTCAAGTTCCTGCATTGCCTGCCTGCTTTCCACAACAGGGAAACCACAGTCGGCGAGGAAATCTACCAGAAATTCAGACTTGACGGCATGGAAGTGGTCGAGGATGTATTTGAATCTGAGCATTCCGTGGTGTTTGACCAGGCCGAAAACCGTCTCCACACCATTAAAGCGGTGATGGTGGCCACATTGGGGGCCTGATATAATTACTGAAATTCTGAAAGAGGCTGTCTCAGAAGTAATTCTGGAGGCAGCCTCTTTTTTTTGGGGTGTTTTGTCGGAGTAAAAAAATTATACGTACATTTGTGCGGAACTAAAACCATAATGATTATATGAATTTCAGCCGGATACATATTCTTTTTATCTGGGCCTGGTGGCCAGCCTCTCCGGCTGCCATACTATAACATATAATCCGTTTGGGAGCGTGCTGCTCCGTGATCATCCAAAAATTTTCAATTTTTAATTATTGTTTTTGCCGCACCCGGTGTACGTTGCATAGTTGTCAGGACATTGGCCTGCCGATATGCACCGGGGAGTACCTGGACATTGAAATAACCTTTCAGGATCAGTCAGATCGTTGCGTTGTTCATGTTGTTCCGGGGTTAATCGGCACATTGTTTTACCCATTTGAATTCATAATTACCATGGAAAATAAAATCCTATTATCCGAACAGGAAATTCCCCGATTTTTTTACAATATCATGGCTGATATGCCGAATAAACCGATGCCGCCATTGCATCCCGGTACCCGGCAACCAATTACCCCGGATCTGCTGGAACCATTGTTTCCGCGTGACCTGATCATGCAGGAAACTTCATCTGAGCGGTACATAGAGATCCCTGAAGAAGTCAGGCG
>PWHO01000284.1 GCA_003555385.1 Bacteroidales bacterium | reverse complement strand
CACCCATCCGGCCGGGGTCAGACAGCTGGAAGAGGGAGAACTCGTGCTGCTTACAGCCCTGGCCGGGATCACACAGCAAGGCTGGGGCAGCCAGGTTCCGTTGCCGGAAACACATTACCTGGCCGGGAACCAGGTTACAGAAGTCCGTGAAGCCACCACGGCCTACAACCAGGTGATCAGGGAAACCGCCAGTGAAAAAGGACTTGCACATGTTGATATGCACCAGAGATTGCAGGAGGCAGGGCAAGGTATTTACATCGATGGCATCGCCTTCGATGCATCCTTCATCACAGGGGGGATCTTCTCCCTGGATGGAGTTCACCTGAGCAAAAGGGGGAGCGCCATTGTGGCCAGTGATTTCATTGAAGCCATCAACCAGCAATTTAACGCCACCATTCCAAAAGTAGCGGTCAGCCAGGTTGAGGGCATCGCCTTTCCCTGAAAGGGAGTTGATTACCCTTCGTGATTCATGAATCCCTGTTTGTGGAGTGCATCCAGCATTACCTTGCTGAAGTGGATGTTGTCTTTTTTGGTGTACCGCTTCAGGGTGAATATCTGCGCCAGGTTCTCCAGCTGATTCTCCCTGATCAGGTCTGCGGTAAGGGGCAGGTTTTCCTTTTCGTGGTAGATCCTGTCAATATCTTCCCGGCTGTAATCCTTGTATGTTTCATGATGCACCACCCCTTCAGCGGGCAAACGGTCAACCTGCTCCGGATCCTCGGCAGGATATCCGACTACCAGCGTGGTCACAGGCACTACGCCTTCCGGCAGGTCAAAAAAGTCGATCAGCTTATCCGCCTGGTAAGTGGTGGTTCCCAGGTAGCAGATTCCCAGCCCGTGGGCCTCAGCCGCTACTGCCACATTCTGCGAAACCAGCAGGGCATCGATGGAAGCCGTGAAGAATGAAAGAAAGTTGTCATAGCCTGGATCTGCATCCCTTTGCCGGCACCATTTATTGAAACGGTTGAAATCGGCACAGAATGTAAGCAATACAGGAGCCTGCTCCACCATCGGTTGCCCGAAGTGCAGTTTGCAGAGTTCCTTGCGCTTTTGCTCATCTTTGGAAACAATGACGCTGTAGACCTGCATATTCCCGGTGGTTGAAGCACGAAACCCGGCTTCAAGCACCTCGTTCAGCACCCGGTCGTCGATGGGGTCAGTTTTATATTTACGGATTGTACGGTGATTCAGGAGAGTTTTGATGGTTTCCATAGTATCGGTATATTTTATTCGGCCACAAATTATTCGGCCACAAAATTAAAGGATAATCAAGTGGTTTACAAATAAACCTCATGCCCTTTGTCCCCGTTTGGGGTAAAACACGTCCATGGCAACCAGTATGGCCATCATCCCCCAAAAAGGCACGGAAGCCTTATCTGTATCCAGAAAGTTATTCAACAGCCCGTGCGCCAGATAAGTGATAAACCCCAGGGTCAGCCCCAGGGCAATAAGGCGCATTTCTCTGTCAGGTGCTTTTTTGTAAAGCTTTACCCCAGTGGCCAATACAGCCAGTGCCAAACCAATAAAGGAAAGCATTCCGGGAAGGCCGCTTTCCGAGAGCGGACCGATGTATTCACTGTGGGCATTCCCCAGGTCACCAAAATGGGTGGTGATAATGGTATAATCCTCCGAACGCTGGAAGGGGGCATACACAAACTGGTAGGTACCCGGACCCCAGCCAAATACCGGCCTTTCCTCATACATCCGGTAGGCAGATCTCCAACGGTTGATCCGCTCCAGGTTCGATGCATCCGAGGTGATGTTGGTGATGGATTGCACATGCTCGGCAAAATCACCGGATGATTCCTGCTGATTGCGTTCCAGGCGCATCACGATTTCCGTCTGATACAGGGCAAAGACACCCAGCAGCAGGATCAGCCCGGCAAGGATGAACCGAAACTTCAGGCGGAAAGCCAGGATGATAAACCCTCCGGCCGCAACGATCAGGCTCAGCCAGGAAGCCCGGCTGTAACTGAATAGAATGCCCGCACAAAACAACAGAAACACCATCATGGCAACCCGCCTGCGCAGCACGCTATCGGCGCGGTTAAAGGCCATCACAATAAAAAAAGGCGCCACCAGGGCCAAAACCGCCCCGTAATGGGTGTGGTCATTGAAAAACGGGCGGACCATCGCATAGCCCACCTCACGCTCAAACCCGTGCAGGTAATGGTTATAAGTCGACATCACCACCACAATGGCCAGGGCAGAACCGAACAGCCACATGAAACGGTGCATATTTATCCGCTCACGGAACAAATACACACAGACAAAAAAGAAAGTGGTGACAAACCATAACCGGGAAATAAAAAACTTAAAAGATACCAGTGGCATTTCGCTGGTGACGGTGGTCACGAACATCCATAATAACTGTATGATAAGAATAATCGTCACCGGATGACGCAATATCCGCTTGTCATAATTTCCCTCGTAAAGCAGCCTAACGAAAAAAAGAAGCATGATGGCCACGATCACAGGTTCTGTGGGAATATCAATGGTAAAACCCAGCTCTTCATGAATGTACTTAAACGAAAAGGGGGTCAGAAAAACCAGCAGCAGGATCAGTTTATCCAGAGAGAAGAACAGCAGCATCATCACTCCAAGGGCAAAGGGGAGCGCCGACAGCCAGTAAATCCCCTGAACCATCATCACCATATTCAGGGTAACAAACACAAGGCTGCCCCCATATAGCCACTGAAGCCTGTTTTCTTTCAACACCTGATTAGGAAGACTTTGGAGTTTTCGCTTTCTTTTCCTTTATGATACCCTTATTGCGCAGATTCTCATAAACCATCAGGATCATGACACCCGCAAAACCTGCGGCAAACACTGACAAAAACACAATCAGCCAGCGAACTGGATATACTTTACGCTCAGATTCGTAAGCCCTGTCGAGCACAAACTTGAAGGGAACGAAATTCTCCAGGTCGGCTCTGGCCTCCTGGTATCGCCGCTGGCTGGATATCAGGTGGTCACTGATGTCATCCAGATAGGCGGTATGAAGCACGAAAGATCCGCCATGCTCGCTCAGCAGCCGCAACCTCTCCTCCAGCCTGGCCACACCCTCCTGGTTGTCTGCCGAAAGGTCTTTTGCCAGCTGACGTGTAAGCATTGCCGATTGCCCCTCCATGTCGTAAACCCCAAGCTCCATGATGTTTCGCAGGGAATCCTCCACTTCCCTGACCTGTGCCTGGAGGTTCTCATACTGGCCTTTGGCCACCTCATACGCAAGCTCTGCCCTTTCCCGGCGCAGTTCATTCTGTACGGTATCACCCAGGGCTGCAAGCTCATTGGCTATCTCCGCAGCCATGGCCGGGTCTTTGTCACGCACACTGATCTCCACCGCTCCGTACTGGGTACGACGGAATGAAATATTGCTGTTATATTCTTCTGTGATCTGTGATCGGGGATATTGGGCATCTGCAGGAATCTCATAATGAGACATCAGGTCAAAACGTTCAATGATGCGATCCCGCACATTTCCTGACTCCAGCACCTGAAGGGTTCTTTCTGCCTCTTCCACTTCTCCGTAATCAAGGAAATCCTGGCGTGCCCATTCGGCCCCCACCAGTACCGTCCGTGACAGACTTCCTGAAGTGGTCGGAAACATGATGACCGACGACTGGAACTTCGGGGTGATAAAAAACGGTGCAGAAAAGATAGCGGCTGCAATAGCTGCCACCAGGCAAATAATAAACAAATGCTTCCACCAGCGAATGACAAACAAAAACACATTGGAGGAATCAAAGACATTGTTGTTAGGGTCCATGTTGTATGTGGTTTGAACTTGGTTATTATTTTAACGAAGTGTTGATCCTGTTATTTGAAGCGTTGTGGCAAAATTAAGGAAAAAACATGCGGTAATTACCCCTCTCCGAACCGGATCAGCTGATAGATATGCCTCAGGCTGATGAGTTTTACCGCCAATGCCAACCCCAGCGAAGCAAGTCCCATGATCACAATATTGATCTGCCATGGAAAAGGGGCAAAACCTGAGGCAAACCCGATAGAAACCACACCCATTGCATAGATCACCAGGCGGGAGAGGAAAGAATAATTGACATTCAGACCAAACAGACGTTTAACCACCCATACCTGCAGGAAGGCCACCAGAAACTGCGTAAACAGGCTGGCTATAGCCGAACCCGTCGCCTGGTAGACCGGGATCATCTGAAGATTCAGTACAATATTCAACAGCATCCCGCCGAGAGCGATCAGGTTCATATGCCGCAGACTCCCGTTAGCGGTCAGTAAAGTGCCAAATATGTAGGTGGTCGAAGTGGCCAGAAAACAAGCCATCAAAATCGCGAATACATGGGCAGATTCTTCTATGCGATAAAGAAATGCAGCCTCTGTTTCCGCAGCATGGACCGGGTACAGAAATTCCATAATCTCACCGGAATAGAAAAAGGCAGCCACCGCAATCACAATGGCAGGGACGGTAATCAGGGTATAGGACAGGCGGATCAACTGCTCCACACCTTGCTTTTGCTTGATCATCCTGGCAAAGATCGGCAGCAGCAATACGGCAAAAAGGTAAGCGATCATGTTTGCTGCATCCAGCAAACGGTAAGCCGAGGCATAAATACCGCTGTACCGGGCACCATCATCCAGCAAACGTTCCAGCATCACACTGTCAATGCGATTATAAAAAGTCATCAGCAATACGAGTATGGCAAAAGGAAAACTTTGCCTGACAATGGCAAGTAAAAACGGGAAATTCCAGTTCAGCCTGAGCCACTTCTTTTCTGTCCGCCTGAGCACAAGCCACAACGCGGTGGCGGCCGTGAGCAGATACCCGGCCGTTTGTGCATACACATAATATTCAATGCGAAACTCGTTGACCACATTTCCCCAGAGGAGGATAGCGCAAATCACGATCATCAGCGTCCTGTCCAGTACAGAGATCATACTGTCGGTCCGGAACAGGTGAAGTCCGCCCAGGTTCGACCGCAGGTAGAGGATGAAGCTAAGCAGGAACTGATTGAAGGCAAGAAAATACAGCAGCCGTATCTGTTCCTGGCTGTATTGGATAAATAAGGCAGCGCCAAAGGCAACCACCAGGTAAACCAGAAAAAGCAAAAGCTTCATCACAAGCAGGTTCGACAGGTGCTTGGTGAGTAGTTGATTGTTTTGCGCAATATTGCGATTATTGAAATTGGTGATTCCGAAGTCCAGCAGGATATTGAACAGGAAGGAAAAATTAAACACTGCAAAATAAAAACCGTATTCCTCGGCGCCAACGGCGTTTTGCACAGACCGGTCAATACCGAGGATCCAGAAGGGCTTAATCAGCAGATTAAGCAGCAGCAACAGTGTGAGATTTTTTACAAATTTTCCCTGCATTGGACGGGCCGAAAGTTTTGGGCGATTTAGCAAAAGCAATCACAAACTTATGCAAAAGAGCCTGCTCATTCTGTCAAATTTATAAACTTTTGAGATGATCTGGCATGTTTTATGTGCAGAACAGCTCAGATAACAAATACACAACGCTGAAAATTAGTAAGATATTCGGATGATTTCTCTTATTTTTGCATATTTTCCCAAATACAGATATAAATCGGCGCTTTTGGACGTTATCATAGCGTTGATTAAGCGTTAATAAATTCTTTGAAACACCCTATATCAATATGCAGTTTAAAGTAGGCGACAAGGTATTGTTTTTGAATGAAAAAGGTGGCGGAGTCATTACCCGTGTGGAGGATGAACAGATTGTTCATGTAGCTGTGGAGGATGGGTTTGATATCCCCTACGCGGTGACCGATCTCATCAAAGCAGGTAACCTGGAGGAGGACCGGCCGCTTACCGCACCGAGAAGGCCGACACCTGCAAAAGATGAGAAAACAGCCGACTTGTACGTTCTGCCTCATCAGACCGAAGATATATCAACCGGAGTATACCTGGCAATGGTGCCGAGAAACCAGGACCAGGTGCTGGCCAGTGCCATGGATTTTTACCTGTTGAACCACACCGGATACCGTGTTTCTTTCGCCCTGTTTATCAACAAATCAGGCAACTTCTACGGGAAGGCAACCGGCACAATGGATCCGGGATCCAGGCATCACCTGGGCAAGGTGGAGCGCACAGACATCGAAGAGTGGGCACACGCCATGCTCCAGACGCTCTTTTTCAAAGAGGGGAAAACAGAACTGCTTCCACCGGCAGCTGACTATATCGTTTTTAAACCGGTGAAAATCTACAAAGAAGAAAGCTTTTCATTTTCGCCCATGTTGCACCAAAAGGCAATGACAATTCTGGTGACAGGCCCCGGAAAACACAAAGCCAAGCCTTCAGCGGAGTTTGATGTGCCGGATTCGGTGAAGCGTATGAAAGAGGAGGATGGGGAAAGCACCCGAACACACGTCACCGAACGCAAAAGCATGGGGATACTGGAGAAACATATGGTTGGCGACAACATTGCAGAAATAGACCTGCATATTGTGGAGTTGACAGACAACACCATCAATATGACCAATGCGGATATGCTCACTATGCAGATGGATTACGTAAAACGATGCCTGGAAGAGGCAAGAAGGCAGCGTATCAGCAAATTGATATTTATCCACGGGGTAGGCAATGGTACGCTGAAACAGGCTTTGCTGAAGATGTTCAAAAAAACGGAAGGGCTGGAATACTTTGATGCGCCTTATGCCCGTTACGGCATGGGAGCCACTGAAGTAAAACTGTACCGATCCGGTTCGCACCAATAAACGCTCTTTGAAAAAGGCAGGCCGTCCTGTCGCTTCCCGTTCAGCGGGAGGAGGAAAGTCCGGGCAACACAGAGCAGCATACTTCCTAACGGGAAGCCGGCCTGCATTTGCAGGCTGAGAGCAAGTGCCACAGAAAACAACCGCCTGCCTCCGGCTTATGCCGGGCAGGTAAGGGTGAAAACGTGAGGTAAGAGCTCACGCCATATCCGGGTGACCGGACATGGGGGCAAACCTTATGCGTTGAAAGGCCAAATAT
>PWHO01000041.1 GCA_003555385.1 Bacteroidales bacterium | reverse complement strand
TATGTCGCTGACGGCTTCCCAATGGTATTGGCCCGCAAGAAAATCCGGGTTGAGTTCCCTGGCAGCCCTCAATACATTTCTCACAAAGCGTACGGATTCTTTCCGGGATCTGTTCTCTTGTTGTGGTGGTGCGTATCTCTGTTGTGACCCGTCTTCCCCCTGGGCCCATTCTTTCCCCTGGGTCCTTTCTTTTTCCTGGGTTCTTTCTTCCCCCCGGGCCCAATCTACCTCCTGCGTCCCTTCTCCTGGTTGGTTTACAGATTCCAGATCCGGAAGCGAGAACCCGGTTTGCATCCAGCTGTTCCCTTTGACCCGTGTGCGCCAGTCCAATGCAGGCCGGGAGGCCGGTCGTTTTTCAACGGTGAGGGTTTGCCGGTAGCTGACCGGCATGGCAAGGGCTCTGGCCCCTGAAAGGACCAGGTATTCTCCGCTGATCATCAGCTTACCGTTTGAAAGCCATCTGCTATGTGTGGTTTTTTCCGGCATTGGGAGAGCGTTTTCTGAGTTGATCCAGGTAAGCTGCCACGGCCTGGTGAGATACTTTTCTGTTGCTGAAATGCCGGTTAGCCTGCTTGCTTTCCTCCTCACTGGCATTAAGCTGTGTAAGGATGTTCGGCAGGTGAAGCCGCATGTGTCCGGCCTGTATTCCGGTAGTGGTGAGGGAGCGTAAAGCCGCAAAATTGTTTGCCAGCCCTGCGGCTGCTGCAATCATCATAAGTTCCCTGGCCTCCGGATTCCCCAGTATTTCCATGGACTTTTCCGCCAGCGGATGCAACCTGGTCAGGCCCCCGACGGTGCCCAGGGCCATGGGCATGGTCAGGGCAATTTCAAACTCTCCGTCTTCTATTCGTGTCCGGCTCAGGGATCGGTATGTGCCGGACCTTGCGGCAAAAGCGTGGGCTCCGGCTTCGATGGCACGAAAATCATTGCCGGTTGCCAGAATGACAGCGTCCACCCCGTTCATGATCCCTTTGTTATGCGTAGTGGCACGATGCACATCCGCCTCTGCGATCTGCGATGCCAGGGCAAACCGGCGGGCGAAATCTTTCCCCGTCAGCCCCGGCGCGGCATGATCCAGTTCGCTTACCGGGCAGGAAACGCTTATTTCCACAAGGCATTCATCATTATAGTTGGACAAAATAGCCATCACCGGTTCAAAATCCCGTGGCTCAAACCCTTTGGTATTTGAGAAAAACTCATGCAGGCCTTCTGAGAAATCTTCCAGGCAGGAGTTGATAAAGTTCGCCCCCATGGCTTCTCCTGTTTCAAAGGTCACATGCAGCTGGAAATAATTGTCCATCAGATGACGCTGATCCTTTAAGCTGATCTCTGTAACCCCGCCGCCCCGTTTCTCCATATTTGCGGTAACGGGTGCAGCATGCTTACGGAGATGGCTTATGATGTCCGGCATGGCCTGTTTTAACTGATCCGGATCTCCCTTGTAAAGAAAGTGCAGCTGCCCGTTTTTGGATGTGTCAATCACACGGGCCCGGAATCCGCCCCTTTCCGCCCAGAACCTGGCTGCAGCCGATGCGGCGGCTACCACCGAGCTTTCTTCCACCACCATCGGTACCAGATAAAGTGTGCCGTTTATCATGAAATTGGGTGCCACCCCGTAGGGCAGAGGGAAGTTGGAAATGGTATTCTCGCTGAAACCCGACAGGCGCTGCTGAATATAAGGATCCGGATGAATGAAGGACTCAAAGATTTTCCTTGCCTGTTGAGAATCGTCAAAACGCGCTGAAACGAAACGCAGTTTCTCATCCTGGCTGAGTTTTGAGAAACCTTTCAGTATCTGTTGGTGTGTCATAAGCAAAATTTTACTCTCTCACCCGCAGGTAGGCGTAGGCCATTTGCAGTCCGCTGACCTGGTGCTGCACGTAGGATTGCAGGTGGGCATAATCCTCCCTTGCATGTTCCAGGAATGAGGAGGCCTGGCCATAAATGGCGGGCAGGGCGGAACGCTGCACAAGGTAATAGCCGTCAAGAAAAGAACGTATCCCCCCGGAAATAATCAATTGCCGGCATTTGACTTCATTACCTTCCTCATCCACGATCTGGTTCACCATGTTGAGCATCTGAAGGGCATCGTGGCCGATATAAGAAAGCGGTTCAAATAACTCTTTGGGCTGACTGCTGTTACGCATCATTTCCACCCTGGCAAAGTTGGTGCCGCCGAAGGCACCGAATTCAATGCCTGCCAGGGGCATTTTCAACAAAATCCGGAGGCTGTCATATCCCATTCCCTGTCCCACTTCCTTTACCATGACGGGAATATTGGTTTTTTCAAGTAATTCTGCGATGGATTCAACGGGTGGGCGTTGCAGCCTGTCTCCTTCGGGCTGAAACCATTCCTGCATCGGGTTCACATGGATGATCAATCCGTCTGCCTTTAACCTGGACACCAGCTCCTCAACCCTGTCAGCCTCCTGGTTGAACAACAAGGTTTCCAGTTGGTTGATCCCCAGGTTGGCAAACAGGGGAAGATCATTCCCAATCATTCCCCGCATGTCAAAATCGGGAAGATACCGGTCCCCTTCGAGCAATAAACGACAGGAACCAAGGCCCATTCCCATGCCAAACTCCCTGCAGGCCCTGGCCAGGTTTCTGTTAATGGTGCCAGCCATTTTTGTTCCGCCGGTCATACTGGAAACCCACATGGGAAGTTTCAGGGTTTTTCCAAGAAAGCTGGTTTCCGGGATGCTGTTTAACGGATGCGCACTGAGCAAAGGCTCATAAAAAAAACGGCCATCCAAATCCCTGAGCATCGTACGTGAGGCGAAGGCAAGGTCAATGTGGTCTTTTTTCCGGTCTTCCATATCAAGTGTTTTAGGCCCCCGCCGGGGTGTGTCAGGTTCCCGTCCGGGATGTTTCAGGCCCCCGCCGGGATGTTTCAGGCCCCCGCCGGGATGTTTCAGGCCCCCGCCGGGGTGT
The DNA here is from genome assembly GCA_003555385.1 of Bacteroidales bacterium. Taxonomy (GTDB): domain Bacteria; phylum Bacteroidota; class Bacteroidia; order Bacteroidales; family UBA7960; genus PUPG01. The sequence continues at coordinate 4,132 of PWHO01000041.1, read as the reverse complement.
GTCAGGTTCCCGTCCGGGGTGTTTCAGGCCCCCAGGTAGCGGGATATTACCATCCGCAGGATTTCCGATGTACCTTCTCCGATCTGGAGAAGTCGCTGATCGCGGTAAAAACGCTCCACAGGGTGAGGCTTGAACAGACCCGCGGCTCCATGAATCTGTACTGCCTCATCGGCAATTTCCCTGGCAATTTCTGAGGTATACAGCTTGGCAATGGCTGCATCCCTGGCAAACTGAATATTGTTGTCTTTTTTCCAGCAGGCGTTGTAAAGCGTGTTCCTGGCCAGTTCAATTTTCATGTCCATATCTGCAAGCTTGAAACCAATGGCCTGGAATTTGGAAATGGGCTGTCCGAACTGTTCCCGCTTTTTTGCGTGCTCCAAAGATGCCTCCATGGCACCCCTGGCCAGGCCCAGCCCGATGGCAGCAATGGACAACCGGCCCGAATCGAGTGTGTTCAACATAATACGGCCACCCTGTCCTTCTTCACCCAGGAGGTTTTCTTCCGGCACCCGGCAATCCTTAAAGTACAATCTGCCGGTATCGCTGGCTCTCCACATCAGCTTTCCTGTGATCCGTTCCGTGGTAAAACCCGGTGTGCCCCTTTCCACAATGATGGCAGAGAGTTTTTTACGACCGTTCCGTTCTCCCGTTACCGCCTGCAGGGTAACCCCACCTGATATGGCTGAGGCAGAGTTGGTAATGTGGGTTTTGGTCCCGTTGATGATCCATTCACCGTTTTCCAGCCTGGCGGTTGTTTCTGTGCCCATGGCATCCGAACCGGCATTTTCTTCAGTAAGGCCAAAGGCCCATATCTTTTTTCCACTGCAGAGCGGGGGTATCAGGCGTTTCTTCTGCGCATCAGTACCATATTTCAGGATGGGTGCAATACCCAGTGAATTCACTGACGCAACTGTAGCTGCCTGCGAGCTGTCCACCCGGGCAAGTTCTTCCACAATAATGATATAAGAAAGGGTGTCCAGGTTGCGCCCCCCCAGTTCTTTGGGGGCCTGAATTCCGAAAAACCCCATTTCACCCATTTTTGCAGTCAGTTCCTCGGAAAAGATCTCGCCTTCATCCAGCTTGGCTGCCAGGGGTTTGATTTCCGACTCTGCAAACTTTCGCACTTCTTCCCTGAGGACTTCATGGGCTTCTGAAAGAAAAGGACTATTTCCCATTTATCATACATTTACATAGTTACAACTTGAAATCTTTTCTGTTATTCAAATAACAAAGATGGTGTGATTTGGTTTTGTAAAAGTAAAAAAAAATGCGAATGCCCGGCTGCCTTAAAAGATACCCTGGAACGGCCAGCCTGCATCGGTCATGCACCGGCGTTGGTGAGGTGGATCAGGGGTGCACTGTCGGCCACCACATCTCCGGCTTTGGCATGGACGGATTTTACCACGGCCTTTGCCGTGGCGCTGATCTTGTTTTCCATTTTCATGGATTCAAGAATCATCAAGGTATCGCCTTTGTTGACCAGGGTACCGGACTTGACCATCACCCTGATCACTGTCCCCTGCATCGGTGACCTGACCAGGCTATCTCCTTCCAGTTCAGGGTTTTTGTTAATGTTCCCCAGTGTTTTCTTATCCATATACCTCATGGGACTTACCCGGGCTGTACTCCCCCCGTACTGAAACAATATTTCGCCGTTGTCGACGGAGTAATAGATGTTGTGCAGAATGCCTTCAATTTCCAGTCGCAGCATATGGTCACTCCTGGACAACATCCGGCATTTGGCATAACGGCCATTTTCCCGGATACTGATTTCATGGGGAGAATGGTACATAAACCGTTTTTCGACCGTTTCATTGTCGATCAGCAGTTTTACTTCCGGAATGAGGCGCCAGTAACCGATCTGCTTCCAGACATTGGTACGATCCCTGCTGTTTGTATGAGAAAAAAGATAGGCCAGTGTGATCAGGCTTTTAAACTGAACGGGGCTTTCATGGTTGCTTTCCTGCCGGCCGGTAATTTCCTGCGTCATGGAGGTGTTAAGCTCTCCTGATATAAAAGTTGGAGATTCAAGCAGTTTGATCAGGTAAGCAATGTTGGTTTTAATCCCGAGAATGACATAATTCCTGAGATGGCCAAGTATCTTTTTTCGTGCTGTTTCACGGTTATATGCGAAAAAAATAACCTTGCTTACCATGGGATCGAACATCCCGTTAACCGCTCCCTGGCCGTCCAGAGAGGTGTCTACCCGTAGCCCCCTGCCTTCAGGAATTTTATGAAGCATCACCCGGCCGGGGGAAGGCAGAAAGTCCCTGGCGGGATCTTCGGCATAGATCCTGGCCTCAATGGCATGCCCCCACAGGCGGATCTCATCCTGGGTGCAGGGAAGCGGCATGCCAGTGGCAATATTCACCTGCTCCCTGACGATGTCAATACCTGTGACCATTTCAGTAACCGGGTGTTCAACCTGGATACGGGTATTCATCTCAAGAAAGAAATAGTCTGTTCCGTCCACCAGGAACTCAACTGTTCCGGCATTGGTATAGCCGATATGCTCCGCCAGTATCTTTGCCGATTCCATCAGTTTGTTCCGAAGAGATTCCGTTATACCCGGAGCCGGTGCCTCTTCAATGATCTTCTGGTGCCGGCGCTGTATGGAACATTCTCTTTCAAAAAGACTTACAATGTTTCCGTGATGATCTGCCAGCAGCTGCACCTCAATATGGCGGGGGTTTTTAAGGTACTTCTCAATGTATACTTCAGGGTTCCCGAAATAGTTTCCGGCTTCACGCCGCGTCATCTCCAGGGTTTCTTTCAGTGATGAAGCAGATTCTACGATACGCATCCCTTTTCCGCCTCCGCCGGCTGCGGCTTTTACCATGAGCGGATATCCGAGTTTTTCAGCCGCAGCCGCAAGCTTGCCGGATGTACCGGTTGCCCCCTCAATTACCGGTATCCCCAGTTTCTTTGCCAGTTTTCTGGCCCTGGTTTTATGGCCCATCAGTTCGATGGCCTCCTCCGATGGTCCGATGAATGTCAGTCCGGCTTCCCTGACAGCCATGGCAAACATATGGTTTTCAGACAAAAACCCATAACCCGGGTGAATGGCGTCTGCACCGCTTTCTATTGCAGCCTCTATGATCCGGTTAGTATTAAGGTAGGTGTCGGCCAGGGTATTCCCCCTGAGCGGATAGCGTTCGTCCGCTTCTTTCACATGAAGCGCTTCGGCATCTGCTTCAGGATAAACCGCTACTGTGGCAATCCCCATCTGGTGCAATGTTTTGAATATCCTTACGGCGATTTCTCCCCGGTTGGCTACCAATACCTTGTTTATCTGCTTCATGTCTCGCATTTATTTCCTCCAGTAAGGTTCCCGTTTTTCTTTAAAGGCCCGGATGCCTTCCTTCGCTTCATCTGTATTTCTTGCCTGGTCCAACACCCTGGCAGTAAAATCAAACAACTGATCATTCATCGCATGGTCAGCCACTTTTCTGACAAGCCTCTTGCACTTCATCATGGCTTCAGGCGCATTGCCGCTCAGTTCATTACTGATGTGATCAAGTTCATTTTCGGCCTGTTCTGCATCAACAAGAATATCTGCAAGCCCTGCCTCCTTTGCCTCTGCGGCCGGAATCACAGATCCGCTCAGCATTAGCTGCATGGACCGGTACTCTCCGCAACGCCTGATTACAAAAGGGGAGATGGTGGCAGGGACGAGACCCAGCCTCACTTCACTGAACGCAAATCCGGCATCCCTGGTTGTCACTACAAAGTCCGCTGCGGCGATCATCCCCATGGCTCCGCCCATGGCTTTCCCGTGCACCATGGCAACAACCGGTTTGGGAAACTCATAAAAAGCCCTGAAAAGCCTTGACAAGACCTTCGGGGGCTGATCCTTTTCACTGGTCGCCCCCCCCGACATCCATTCCAGGTCCCCGCCGGCGCAAAACAGTTTCCCTTTTCCTCTTAAAATTACCACCCTGATTTCAGGGTCATGCGCAATGACCTCAAGTGCCCGGATCAGTTCGGTGGCCATTTCAAGGTTAATGGCATTGCGTTTTTCCGGGCGTGCCAGCCACAGGTCACAGATGTGACCGCGAATCTCAACATTTATGGTGTTGTAATCTTTCATTGACCGAGGTTTACATACGGTAAATACCGCTGAAAGGTTCAT
>PWHO01000252.1 GCA_003555385.1 Bacteroidales bacterium | reverse complement strand
TGAAAAACCAGCTGGAAAACCTGCATTCAGAGAACCCGGATCCGATGGGAATGCCCCTTGCCCATTTTTTTCAGCCGGTGGTTGTGGTGCTTCCGGGCAAAAAAGGTGGCTGCCGTATCGGGTGCCTCCCCGGCTTTGGTAAACTGTCGGATCCTGAATATGTCTATAATGGCCTGATGTCGGCAGATGAGTACCATATGGTTCAGCCGGGGTTTCCCGGTCTTCAGCCCCGTGTTTCCAGGGCCCGTTATCTTCGTCAGCTTCGCGCCATTAAAGATCATATCCAGGCGGGAGATATTTATGAACTCAACTATTGTGTGGAGTTTTTCCGGGAGAACATGGAAGTTGATCCGCTGGTTTTTTACGACTGGATCAATCGTTCCTCGCCAACACCGTTCTCCTGTTTTTATATGCTGGATGAAAAATACCTTATGTGTGCCAGCCCGGAACGTTTTATGAAGAAGCAGGGGTCACGTCTGATCGCCCAACCCATTAAGGGGACCAGTGCCAGGGGCGACAATATGGCCGAAGATACCAGGAGTCGCCAGGGATTGTTTGAAGACCCCAAGGAGAGAAGTGAGAATGTGATGATCGTTGACCTGGTGCGTAACGACTTGTCGCGTTCTGCGCAAAAAGACAGCGTGAAGGTCGAGGAGCTTTTCGGGATTTATTCTTTCAGTCATGTGCACCAGATGATCTCGACAGTCACTTCCCGTCTTGATCCGGCCTGCCACTACCTGGATGCCATTCGCTATGCATTCCCCATGGGATCCATGACGGGCGCCCCGAAAGTCAGGGCCATGGAACTTATAGAGCAATATGAAGACACCCGCAGGGGTTTGTATTCCGGATCTGTCGGGTATATCAGCCCGGAAAAAGATTTTGACTTCAATGTGGTCATACGCAGTTTGCAGTACAATGCGAAAAATGCGTATCTTGGCTATATGGCCGGTGGTGCCATCACAGCAGCTTCTGTACCGGAAAGGGAATATGAGGAATGTTTGCTGAAGGCCAGGGCTGTACTTGGCTAAACCCTAATCAGTTTATAAATATGAGAAAGTTGTTTGTGGCGGTTTTTTTTGCTGCCTTGATGGTGTGGACCCCGTCTCGTTTGTATGCCGATGAACGTGACGTGGACGAGCTCTCCCCGCGTGAGCGCGTATTTGTGGGAGGATTTGTGGGGTTGCAGTTCGGGACTTTTACATCAATCGGGGTGCATCTGCATGCCGGTTATCGTATTACCAATCGCTTTTCCGCGGGTATTGGCGGGAATTATCAGTTTACCCACGATAGCTGGGGAATAGACAACTACTCTTCCCATACTTACGGGGCCAATGTGTTTGCACGTCTGCGGACAATTTCCAACCTTTTTCTGCATGGGGAATATGAGAGGCTATGGCTTGAATCGCGCCGCCCGCTTCCAACAGGGTTAGCCGGGGAAGAAGACAGGCCCTCCATCCGTGAAGACAATTTTCTGCTTGGGGCCGGATATGCGCTGCACCTTTCACATCGGACACGACTGAACCTGTTGCTCCTTTATAACTTCAATGAAGACAGTCAGGCCTATATGGACAATCCGTTTTTTCGTGTCGGAATGGATATAAGTTTTTAGGTCAGCCAGAATCCCTGATTCAGGTCAGCCAGAATCCCCGCGCCGCGAAGCCGCCCTGAACATCAGGTCTGCGGCCTGAAGGGTTTTCAGATGAAGATTTGGGTGTAAACCAGTGTCTTGCTCAAGAAAATCCCGGGTAGCCGCAACACTTTTCTGGCAGCCATAGCCGTTGAATGTGGCATCAAGCCAGCGTAAGGGAAAAAAGATATCACCTGTTTTCTGGACTTCTTCCAGCAATTCGAGGCCCGGGGTAATGAATTCCACACTGTGCGAATGCCTCAGGGGGTGATGGAAGTAGCTGAGACCTTCGAGTGCCCAGGGTTCAGGCCGGCGGTTGGCAGGGTCAGCAAGACCATGAAAAAATGCTTCCCGGACAGACGGGTCATCGGAAAGCGCCGGTTGTAAGAAGGCGATACGCCTCTGGCGGTCCGTATTGCTGGTATGTTCTTTCAGCTCCTGCAGCAGCCGGGATGCCTCCGGATGGTCTCTCAGCTTCAGGGCTGCAATCAGGTTGAACCGTCTTTCTTCCGGTAATGAAAGCCCGGGGATTTCCAGGGAACCTTCCAGGAGGTCTGCCAGCCTGTCCGCACCGCTGTCGGTGAGAATCACGGAGGCATAATACCCAAGGTAGGTGTTTTTATCAGAAGCCTGGCTTTGCTGCACTTTGTCCCATAATAAACTTTCCAGTGCCTTTGCATGACGCATCCTGTCATCCTGGTCAAAAAACCGCCAGAAAACTTCATCAAGGTTGTGAAGGAGGTAATTGGTAATCCTGTGGTTCTCTTCCCGTCTGATCTGTGCTTTCAGCTCCCGAAAATATGTATAGACATCTCCCTCTCCGTCCAGGAACCCTTCGTGCATCTTCAGGTAACGGGCAGCCCTGGCGGTTTCCTCATCCATCCCTTCCGTGGATATCTCCGGCATCCCTGTTCCATAAATCCAGCGTTCACTCCATTGTTCGAGATCCTGTTCGCTGTGACGGTTTAGGATTTTCGCCAGGTCGTCCCAGTCTGCATTGTCCATGGCATAAGTGTGAAGATACTCCTGTACCGCCCGGCGAAAATTCTCCTCACCCATCAGTTCTTCCAGGTTGCGGAATACAATGGGTGCTTTGTTGTATATAATGGCTCCGTAAAGGGTGCCGGCCAGTTTCAGGTTCTCCAGCTCCTGCTTGATGGGATGCGTGCCCCGGCTCCGGTCTACTGCAAGGGCCCTGGGGTAATGGGTCAGGAAAAATTCAAGTTCATGGTTAATTTCCGGGTATTGCGGATGGGTGATCTTATCGGCCATGAATCCGGCAAAGACTTCTTTCAGCCATACATCATCGAACCATTCCATGGTCACCAGGTTGCCAAACCACATATGGGCCGTCTCATGGGCGATCAAAGCGGCCCTTGACAAAGACTCTGTAATGGCAGGCTCTTCGTCAAGGATCAGCCTGTTGTCGCGATACCATACGGCACCCGGATGCTCCATTCCACTGTACTGAAACCCCGGCAGCAGCGCCATCTCAAACCTGGCAAAAGGGTAGGGGATGCCCGTATAGTTCTCCAGCCAGTCCAGGGCGCTGAAGTGCAATTCAAAAATGTCATCCAGGCTGGCTTGTAACCGGTCACCCCTTTCTTCCCGGTGAAAAATGGTGATGGTTCTGTTTTTTCTGGTCATGGATTCAGTTTGAAAAACCCCGGCGGCAAAAGCAAACAGGTAGGTAGATACGGGTTGATCCGGTGAAAAAATCATGGTCCGGCGTCCGTTTTGCTTCTGCTCTCTGGTCAGTTCACCGTTGGCAATGGCCGTCCATGTCTCAGGCAACTCCAGTTTCACTGAAAAGGCAGCCTTGAGATCGGGTTGATCAAAACAAGGGAACACAGTTGAAGCGCGATCCGGAACCACCAGGGTGTATAAAAACTCCTCTGACCGGTTCATGGCCTGGTCACCGGAGGTGAATTTAACAAACACCCTGTTTTGCCCCTGCCGGATGAACGACCGGGGAAGCAGCAGGTGGCCGTTCACCACCTCGTAATCAGCCGTTTCTCCGTTGACCTTTACCTGGTGAATATGATCACTGCCACCGTCGAAATCCAGGATCACATCTTTGGGGTCGTCATGGTGGGTAAAAGTAATGGTGGCTGTTCCCGTAACCGGCTCAGCCTGTGAGGCCGGGATGTGAAAAGAAAGATCATAGGCCGGCCGGGAAATCTGATTGTGCCGCTGGCGGGCAAGTTCCTGACTAACCCCCTCCTCGGGGGCGCGGCTCTGGTTGTTTTGGCAGGATGCGCAAAATACTGTCATTGTGAGGACAAAGAGTACCGGAAAGAGAACAATTCGCATGGGATGGTATAATGTTGGTCTGCACGAATATACAGAGAAATTTGCCCGGGGGATAAAACAAAATGAATCCTTCCCGGTTTTACTTAACAATAAAATTGTTTATCTTAACAGTATATTCATTCAACTAAAAAAGGACGATTATGAAAACCGATCTTGACATTGCCAGGGAGGCTAAGATGCGCCCCATTACGGAAGTGGCGGCCAAGCTGGGTGTGGAAGAGGCCGACCTTTACCAGATAGGAAGATACATGGCCAAACTGCCCCTTAAACTGATTGATGAAAAGGCTGCTTCCAAAAAGAAGTTGGTGCTGGTCACCGCCATTACACCAACTCCTGCAGGGGAAGGAAAGACTACGACCTCTATTGGTCTTTCTGAAGGACTGAACAAGCTGGGGGTGAAATCCACCGTGGTAATCCGGGAGCCTTCACTGGGCCCTGTTTTCGGGATTAAGGGTGGAGCTGCCGGTGGCGGACGCGCCCAGGTGCTTCCCATGGAAGACATCAACCTGCATTTCACCGGGGACCTGGGGGCGGTGGAAAAAACGCATAACCTCCTTTCAGCCCTGGTCGATAATCATCTGCAAAGCAAGAATAACTTTTTGAACCTTGACCCGCGCAAGATTGTCTGGAAGCGGGTGATTGACATGAATGAAAGGGCGCTGCGAAACATCATTATAGGCCTTGGAGGAAGAAAGCAGGGCATTCCGCGTGAAACCGGCTTTGACATTACGGCAGCGTCAGAGGTGATGGCGGCATTGTGCCTGGCCAAAGACCTGGAAGACCTGAAAGAAAAGTTTGGAAATATCCTGGTTGGCTTTACCTACGACGATGAGCCTGTATATGCCAAAGAGTTCAAGGCCGAGGGCGCCATGGCGGCCCTGATGAAATATGCCATCATGCCCAACCTGGTGCAAAGCATCGAAGGCAATCCTGCGATTGTGCACGGGGGGCCCTTTGCGAACATTGCCCAGGGCACCAATACCCTCATTGCTACCAAGATGGGGTTGTCCTTATCTGATTACGTCGTCACCGAGGCTGGTTTTGCTTCCGAACTGGGAGCGGAGAAATTCCTGAATATCAAATCCCAGTATGGTGGACTTACACCCAATGCTTCGGTGATCGTAGCCACCATCCGGGCCCTGAAGTATCATGGCGGGGTCAAGCTGCCGTCTCTTAAAGAACCCAATCCTGAGGCTGTTACCAAAGGTCTGGAAAACCTGGAAAAACACATAGAGAACATTCAGCATTTCAACCTGAAGCCTGTGGTGGCCATCAATAAGTTCTATACGGATACCGATGAGGAGATTGCCATTGTGAAAAAGCGTTGTGAAGACCTGGGAATAAAGGTGGCCATTTATGAAGGATGGGAAAAAGGAGGTGAAGGTGCCCTGGAACTGGCAAAGCTGGTGAAGGAAGCAGCCGACAGCTGCACCACATGCTTTAACCCCCTGTACGATTTTGACTGGAGCATTGAGAAAAAACTGCATACCATCGCGACCAAACTCTACGGGGCTGATCATGTGGAGTACACGGTAAAGGCCAAATCACAGATGGCTCAGTTTGAGCGCATTGGCCTGGATAAACTGCCTGTTTGTGTGGCCAAGACACAAAAGTCTCTTTCTGATGACCCGTATAAAATTGGCCGTCCAAAGAACTTCACTGTCAAGATCCGGGAATTCGAAGTGGCATCCGGAGCCGGGTTCCTTGTGCCCATTGCCGGAACCATTATGCGTATGCCCGGCTTGCCTTCGCAACCATCGGCGGAGAATATTGACATTGATAAAGACGGCAATATTTCCGGCTTGTTCTGACAAGTGACATTGACGGAAAATACCGGGTTCTGTAACCTTTTGATCAATTATCAGTATAACTCAAATAAATAAACTGGTGTAGAATTGATTTTGCTGATAATTATGAGACTGACAACAAATTGCCTTGCTTTTTTACTTTTATTTGTTTGGCTGGCCGTACCGGCCATTGGTGCAGAAGAAGTGCCGGAGACAACTGATGACTATAACCGTTTCTCTTTCGGTATCAGCGGAGGCCTGTTGATCCCTTTCACTGATGTGAAAGAGCAAAATTTCATGCCCGCTTCCGGGGAGGATGGTTACGGAGCCGGGCTGATGCTCAATTATCATGTGTCGCCGGTACTGACATTGCAAACCAATTTTCTGTACGGCGAAATGACAGGAATCAGTACAGATGATAACCGGAAGTTTGAAACGGGATTGATGCACGCTTCCATCACAGCCAATGTGAGTTTAAACGGGTTGCTTGCCCCGCGCAGCAGTACCAACCGCTGGATGAATCTTTACGGGTTTACCGGGCTGGGTGCTGTTGCTTTTGAATCCAGGCTGATGGAGCTGCAGACCGGCAATGTGCTCCGTTATCCTTATGACGAAACGCAGGAGGGAGAGACCCACGGCGCCTGGGTGATCCCTTTCGGATTGGGTGTGAACTTCAGGGTGTCGGACCGGGTTGATATTGGGGTGAAGTCATCTTTTCAGTACGCGATGACGGATGAGCTGGATGCCAGAGTAGTTACAGGCAGCAGGAAAGACATGTATAACTATACCAGTATTGGTTTTACTTTCAGGCTCGGCAGCAACACCAATTCAAAAGACTGGGCACCCATTGGGCGTGCGATGTATCCGGGTGATGTGGACAGGATGAACCATCTTGCCTCACGCATGGATTCCGCGGAAGATGATCTCACGGGAGTCGGGGAGAAGCATGACCGGGACATGCAGGCGGTAACTGATGAAGTAGGTGAGCTTACCCAGGCTCAGATCGAATTACTGCGTCATTACGAAACGCTCAGGGGAGCTTTGGATGACATTGAGCGAAGGATGGAGGAGAAGGAAGAAGAACCGGAGGAAACACCCGATACCTTTTATTCCGTCCAGGTGATGGCTCACAAAAAGGATCTGAGCATCGGGGAGGCCAGTGAATACCTGGGCATCAACAGCCAGCTTCAGAAATACTACATTGACGGATGGTATAAGTATATTTCAGGCAACTTTGACAAGCTGGAGGTGGCCATTATCCATATGCGTGAGTTGTGGGCAAATGGAGTCAGTGATGCATTTGTGGTGAAATATGAGGATGGAAACCTGATTCCTAAATAGTTCCGGGAGAGCCCATCCTGGCAATTGACCCGGGCCTTTTTTCTGGTTCTTGCCTTGTTCTTTCCTGCAGGAT
>PWHO01000004.1 GCA_003555385.1 Bacteroidales bacterium | reverse complement strand
TGCAACATAAAAGCATTTTTTCAACTATGTTTTTGTTAGCTGCCATGCTGGTGCTTATGGGGCACCAGGTGGCGGCCTCTTCCATCAACGGAACAGTCAGGGGGGAAGAAGGAGAAACCCTCCCTTCAGCGCTGGTTGAAGCGATCAATGTAGATACCGGCAGGTCTTACGGAACCACCACGGCACTTGACGGAACGTTTCGCTTGTCCGTTGAACCCGGGGTATATACTGTCAGCATTTCTTACCTGGGGTATCTGGAAAAGTTGCTGACCGTGGACGCTGAAACGGATCAGGATTTAGGGGTAGTTGAGCTGGAAGTAAGCACCATCGGTCTCCAGGAAGTGATGGTGGTATCTTCTTTTGCGCGCGACCGTCAAACACCCGTTTCTGTTTCCAACATATCTGCGGAAATCATTACGGAACGATTGGGCACCCAAGAGTTTCCCGAGATTCTGAAGCTTACCCCTTCAGTATATGCCACCAAGGACGGCGGCGGCTACGGTGATTCAAGGATCAACCTCCGCGGATTTGATTCCAACAACATCGGTGTACTGATCAATGGTGTGCCGGTCAACGACATGGAAAACGGACGCGTATACTGGTCAAACTGGGCCGGATTATCAGATGTAACCAGTGCCATGCAGGTACAGCGCGGTCTCGGGGCATCCCGCCTGGCGATCAGTTCTGTGGGCGGTACCATCAATATTATTACCCGCTCTACCGATGCACAACGCAGGGGCAATTTTTCTACCGCCCTCGGAAGCGACGGTTACACCAAACAGAGCATTACCTTGTCCACCGGTTTGCAGGATAATGGATGGGCTGCGACTGTATCGGGAAGCCGGAATGTGGGTAACCGCTATGTGGAGGGCCTTGATTATGAAGGCTGGTCTTATTTTATCAATGTTTCCAGGCAGCTTACTGATGACCATACCCTGGCGCTCACTGCCTTCGGGGCACCCCAGACGCATAACCAGCGTTGGCCCAGGCAGTTAATTCAGACTTACCGGGAACATCGTGACGAAAGGAGATACAATCCGTCTATGGGCTATAAAAATGGTCAGTTGTACAGCGGTTCCTATAATTTTTATCATAAACCGCAGGTGTCCCTGAATCATTATTGGTCCATTGATCATGAAACCACGCTTTCCACTGCATTGTATGCCTCTGTTTCTTCGGGGGGAGGCCGCCGGATCTTCGGAGACAACTCCAATTGGCTGCGACATAACAGTACAGATGGCCTGCCGTACGAAATGACCAAGCTGACCCCCAACGGCTATCTCGATTTTGATGCAGTGATGGCTGAAAATGCCCTGTCAGAAACCGGATCGAAAGCCATTGTGGCCAATGCAATGAATGAACATGACTGGTACGGAATGCTTTCCACGCTGACAAGGGACATTGACAATTTCGAACTTACAGGAGGGCTTGACCTCCGTTATTACCGCGGGTATCATTACCAGCAGATTGATCACCTGCTTGGCGGTGAGTACTTTCTGGATGTAACCGGAGGTGGTCATTCACGCAATGTGAACCGTTCGGCCAACACATTGCTTCGAGAAGGAGATAAGATCAATTACCATGACCTCGGAGAGGTCAGGTGGGCAGGACTTTTTACACAGGCAGAATATGTAACTGATGAATACTCTGCATTTGTCAGTGTAACAGGTTCTCACACCGGTTACCGGAGAACAGACTATTTCCTCTACGAGGAGGGCAGCACGGAAAAACGCTCAGATTGGGTGGATTTCAATGCATACAGCGTGAAAGGTGGTTTTAATTACAACCTGACGCCTCAGCATAATGTGTTCATTAATGGTGGTTATTTCACCAGGGCACCCTTCTTCCGTTTTGCTTTTATCGGATTTACCAATGAAGTAAACGTCGGTGCCAGGCACGAACGTGTGATGTCAGGGGAACTGGGGTATGGTTACCGCGGACGTTTCCTTTCGGCCAACCTCACCCTGTACCGGACTAACTGGCTAGACAAGGCACTTACCAGGCGTATTGGTGATGTAATGGCTAACCTGACCGGACTGAATGCCCTGCACCAGGGAATAGAGCTTGATTTTGTTGTAGAACCCACCCCGAGACTTGAAGTCAGGGGAATGTTTTCAATGGGTGACTGGACCTGGACCGATGATGTGATTGCCGACATTTATGACGAGGAACAAAGACTTATCGGCACCCATGAAGTGTATGCAGGTGATCTCAGAGTTGGCAATTCCGCTCAGACAACGGCAGGTTTTTCCATCGATTATGACTTACTTCAGCGGGTTACCATGGGGCTTGATTTTACCCATTATGACAGGATTTTTGCCAATTTTAATGTAGAGAATCGTACCGTTTATGAAGAAAGAGGTATACAGGCCTGGGAAATGCCATCATACCAGGTGGTTGATATGAATCTTCGGTACAGGTTCCAGATCAATAACCTGAATGCTTCTATGTTCGCAAACGTAAACAACCTGCTTGATACCAGTTATATTGCGGATGCTACTGACGGCGCATCTTTTGACTATGATACGGCTACTGTGTATTATGGGTTCGGAAGAACGTGGAGCCTGTCTTTCAGGGTAAATTTCTAAATGACAAATCATGACAAATCAATTAAATATGAGACATTTAGCTTTATTCAGCATAATGGTCGGAATGCTCTTCTCCTTCGGGTGTGAACCGAACCAGGATGTCTACGACGACCTGGATGAGCGGCAGCGGCCATACAGCAAAGCAATTGAATATACCATCACTGCATCAGATTATAACAGTGTGGGAGGCGAAGTTGCCGATTACCAGGCATTCACAGAGGCTGAGCCTGCATCAAGCCATGTTCCGGATATTCTTTCCGGCAATTTCATCGCCCTCAATGTGGGGAGCAGTGCCATGGTATCTTTCAATCAACTGGTCGAAGATCCGGTATGGTACAATGCAGGTTTTGGGTATGAATTGACTGAAGAAGATTATGAGCAGCTTGGAATCAGTGATGCATTCACCCCCAATAACCTGCCCGAAAATAACCTGCCTTTTTACCTGATCAGAAAGTATCCTGGTGCCACTGAAGGGGATACCGAAAAGCTGATTTACAATTTCCGTGATGGGGATACACAACTGAATATCGATACGTATGAATTTGACGGAAGCGATTGGGTGCTGGAAGAAAGACGTGAAGATATTCCTTTTGTGGGATATGAATTCACAGAAGAAGATTATGACCATTTTGGCGGATCCATTGCCCGGTTCAATAATTTCTCCGATGACAATCCTGCAGACCAGTACGTACCGGTTTGGTTGAAAAACAACTACCCCTATGCGATTGAGGGAACAGAGAAAGTGGTGAAGTACATGGAGTTTTCAGGAGGCAGTACCAGTCCGGAAATCGCCCATTACACTTTTGACGGGATGAAATGGCACAGGACTTCTTACATAGAAGTCATTTCAGAGCAGTATGTATATGGGGAGATCGGCTGGGCATTTGACCCAACCACCCGTTTTGTCATGTCCAGAAGTGACTATTTACACCTGGCTGAAGTTGATCCTATTCCGCATCCGCAATTTGACGATTTCGGATATTACTACGGGGCCAGTGGCTTCTTTACAAACTTTGATATGCGTTTGATGGCAAGGCGCATAGAAACGGATGATGACGGGAACTATATTGATGCCGAACTTGGAGCAATCTATGATACCGAAGGCCCGGACGCCACAGTTGATGAAATGTTTAGAAGGATTGTGGAAGAGGGTCTTATCAAAGTGTTGCAAAACCGCTATCCCGATGCCACACCCCAGTCTGGCGGCATTGATGTGCATTATATTGTTGGTTTTGAAACATTTAATGACAACTTTTCCCGCTCTTATCCGGAAGCAGAATACCGATGCACAGCCAGCGGCGAACCACCGCAATTTGAACTGATTGAAGGTCCGAGAGACAGGGAGTAATCCCACGAATTCTTTTACGTTTAATTATGCAAAAGGGAGCAGCAAAGTCTGCTCCCTTTTTTATAAGGGATATTCTCCCTATTTTCTTATTTTTGCGCAACTGCTGATTGATTCAATCCAAATACAAAGTCTAAAAAACGTATACATGAAGACCACTGTTTTTAAGGAAAAGCATGAACAAATGGGAGGCAAAATGGTGCCTTTTGCCGGTTATTATATGCCTGTTCAATTTGAGGGAGTGACCGCCGAACATGAAACCGTCAGGAATGTCCTGGGGGTGTTTGATGTATCCCATATGGGAGAGTTCTGGGTGGAAGGCCCGAAAGCACTGGAGCTCATCCAGTGGGTCAGCTCCAATGATGCCTCTGTGTTGCATGACGGGAAAGTTCAATACACATGTTTTCCCAACGACAAGGGAGGTATTGTGGATGATTTTCTCGTTTACCGTTTTAACGAGGAAAAATATCTTTTGGTGGTGAATGCGTCGAATATAGAAAAGGATTTTGACTGGCTGAATAAGCAAAATGCGGATATCGGCGCGAAGCTGACCAATGCTTCCGGTGAAATTTCCCAGCTGGCAGTGCAGGGACCGCTGGCACTAAAAGCCATGCAAAAGCTGACAGATGAAAACCTGGAGGAAATGCCTTTTTTCACCTTTAAAGAAATGCCTTTTGCCGGGGTTGAAAACGTGATCGTTTCAATTACAGGTTATACCGGGTCCGATGGTTGCGAAATATATGTCCGCAATGAAGACGCATTAAAAGTTTATGAGGCTGTGCTTGAAGCCGGAGAAGAATGCGGAATTAAACCGATCGGGCTGGCGGCCAGGGATACGTTAAGACTGGAAGCCGGTCTTTGCCTGTACGGCAACGATATTGATGAAACCACCTCCCCCATCGAAGCGGGACTTGGCTGGGTGACAAAATTCTCCAAGGATTTCGTAAACCGCGACAATCTTCTAAAGCAAAAAGAAGAAGGCGTAAGCCGCCGGCTTGTCGGTTTTGAGTTGCTGGAAAAAGGTATTTCCAGAAAAGATTACCAGATTGTGGATGAAAACGGACAATCCATTGGAAAGGTCACATCCGGCACGATGTCACCCACCCTTAAAAAACCCATTGGTATGGGATATGTGAATAAACCACATACCAAAGCCGGTACTATAATCTATATACAGATCAGGGGAAAAGCATTTAAAGCACAGGTGGTGAAACTACCTTTTTATAAAAAGCCCTGATTGAAGTTTTGATGGAATGAATTGATCCCATATCTGATATGATTTATTCTGAAAAGGGGGATTACCAAGTGGAGGTCTGCTTCTCCCCTGTTTCATGGCCTTTATTTGAAAAGGAAAACTCCGTGGTGATCGTTACGGATGTTTTCAGAGCCACCACGGCCATATGTGCAGCCTTTGAAAATGGGGTCAGGGCAATTATTCCTGTGGAATCTGTGAGGGAAAGTGAATACTGGAAAAAAGAAGGGTATATTACCGCGGGTGAACGCAATGGTGTTACCCTTGAGTGTGCTGATTTCGGGAATTCTCCTTATAATTTTATGGAACCGGAGCTTCGTGGAAAGGTTATTTCGATGAACACGACCAATGGAACCAGAGCCATCCGCCTTGCTGCAGAGAAGGAGAATGAAATCCTGATCGGGGCTTTCTCCAACTTATCGGCTGTTTGCAGTTATGCGGTTGACCGGAAAAAGGATGTTGTGATTTTATGTGCCGGCTGGAAAGACCGATTCAGTTTGGAAGATACCTTATTTGCCGGAGCAGCGGCCGGGGAAATTATCTCCAGGGGCCAGGGAAGATTCTTCTCAAAGTGTGATTCCGCCATTGCCAGTCATGAGCTCTGGCAACAGGCTGAATCCGACCCTGTTCAATTCATTGAGAAAGCCGCTCACAGGCACCGGTTAAAAAAAATGGGGCTGGATGAGGTCATTCCCTATTGCCTCCGCCTGAACGTCACGGAAATGGTGCCCCGTTATCAATCCGGCCGCCTGGTTGCTGACAACAACCATTCATAGGATCCGTTTTTCTGTTTATAAAAGACGTGCCTATATTTGCTGTATTGCACAGCCTTGTATATTGCATGTTCATATGACCCATCCGGATAAAATCCTGCGCATCAGGCGCGCCCGATATCTTTTTCTTTTTCTGCTGATCTGGATTGCATTATTTCCTTCACAGGGATTGGCTTTTGGCTTCCATGCACACCGGCTTATTAACCGAATGGCAGTGTACACCCTTCCACCTGAGATGATCGGCCTTTACAAACGACATATTGAATTCCTGGCAGAGCGCTCCATTGATCCCGACAGAAGAGCTCATGTGATTGAAGGAGAAGCACCCAGGCACTACATAGATATAGACCACTTTGGGGAATCCCCCTTTCAATCCATGCCCCGTGAATGGGATCAGGCCAAAAATAAATATTCGCAGGATACGCTCATAAAATACGGGGTTCTTCCATGGCATATCCATGAAATGATGAAACGCCTTACAGCGGCATTTCGCCGGGGGGACCTGGATCAGATACTGCTCCACTCTGCTCACCTGGGGCATTACATCGCTGACGCCTGCACTCCCCTCCATACAACCCTGCATTACAACGGCCGGAACAAAGCAGAACGCGGTATTCACGCATTATGGGAAAGTCGTTTACCGGAATTGTATGCACATGATTATGATTACCTTGCCGGAAGGGCTGAATACATCAGCAGCCCCCTTGATAAGGCCTGGGAGTTGATTGAACAAAGTCATGGATATGTAAAGCCCCTTTACCATGTTTATGACAGCCTGCATTATGTTTTACCCTCCGATCAAATGTACGTGTACGAAATGCGCGGACAAACAACCGGACAAAATTTCTCGCGCATCTTTTCTTCAGCATTCCACCAGGGCCTCGACCATATGGTTGAACAACAAATGCGGCAGGCCGTTAAATCTACAGGAGATTTCTGGTATACTGCCTGGGTTGATGCGGGTCAGCCTAACCTCGACGCCCATACAAGGCAATCTATCAGCCAGCGGTTACTCAGATTAATCAATAATCAGGAATCCCAATGGGGTGACATCAAAGAAACAACAGAACACCCGTCAAAATGATTCTTGCGCATACGTTTGCGTATTTTCTTTGGGCCTTGACCGGGTCAGTTCTGAATAATTTTTTGTAATTTCACGTTCCTTTTTAACAAGAGTTAAAACCATAACTTAATGATTATGAGCGCAAAAAAGTTAAAACAACCCGATAATAATCATTAAGTTATGGTTTTAACTCTTGAAAAAAAGGAACG
>PWHO01000182.1 GCA_003555385.1 Bacteroidales bacterium | reverse complement strand
TGACATTTTTTTTAAGCCTAGGTAAAAAAAATGTCATGCGGAAAGCGTTGTTTTGTATTGTGTTGTTCTGTCATCTGGCGGCTTTTGCCCAGTTTGCGGATGATTTCAGCAACGGGAACTTTACCCATGACCCGCCATGGACGGGAGACCATGATAATTTTACGGTGGACCAGGGCATGCTCCGGCTTTTCAGTGAAGGGGCAGGGTCTGCCTGGTTATCCACACCCAGCCGGGTGATCCGTGATACGCAGTGGGATTTTTGGGTGCGGATGGCTTTTACGCCCTCTGACAATAACCATCCCAGGATTTACCTGGTCAGTGACCGGCCTGATCTTTCCGGTGCACTGCGGGGGGATTTTATTCAGATCGGTAAAACGGGAACAGACAATAAGCGGTTGTATTTCTGCCGCCAGAACGGGGAAGAGGTGGAGGTGCTGCTGGAAGGCTCCATGAACCTGGCCACGACCACCAATAACCGGATACGTGTCAGGGTTACCCGCGATGCGTCAGGGAGGTGGGAGTTATCCGCCGATCCTTCGGGGGGGCATCTTTTTATTCCCCAGGGGGCCGTCTATGATGCCACATTTACCACGGCAGCGTGGTTCGGGGTAAGTTGCACCTACACCACCACCAACAGCCGGCGGTTTTATTTTGATGATTTCCGTGTGGGTGATATCCTCCCCGGAAAACCTCCCCGGGTGGATAAAGTGGAAGTGGTTTCGGCCGGCAGCCTGGATGTATATTTCAGCCAGGTGGTGGATGAGGGCAGCGCCGGGTCAGTGAACAATTACAGGGCGGACGGGGAAGCGGGGCATCCTTTGGTGGCTGCCATCGATCCGCAGAAGCCCCACGTGGTGCGCCTGTTGTTTGGTCGCAACTTCCTGGAAAATCACTTGTACACCCTGAATGTATCAGGGGTTAAAGGGGTCGACGGACAGTTGATGGAAGACTATTCCGGAACATTTGTACATTACGTATCTGCCCGTTTTGACGTGGTTTTCAATGAACTGATGGTCAACAGCCGTCCTGTGGTTCAGCTTCCTCCGCATGACTGGCTGGAGCTGTATAACACCACCCGTGTGCCGGTGAACCTGGAAGGCTGGACGTTGCAATACGGGAATAGTTCGCAAACCCTGCCGGAAGCAGTCATCCCCGCCAAAGGGCACCTGGTGCTGGCCAATGAAGCGGCTTACCCTTTTTTGGAGGGCCTGTTTCCGGAAGGTTCCGGGAATGTGGTGGCGGTACCCGGGCTTGGCGTCAATGCCCTGCCCATGGGTGGTTCCTCCCTTGTGCTGTATGATGATGCCGGGGAAATGATCTCCCATGTGAGCTATTCCGATTCATGGTACAGGGATCAGTCAAAAGCGGGTGGCGGATGGTCGCTGGAGAAGATTGACCCCTATAATTTTTGTCAGGGCGCGGAGAACTGGAAGGCTTCGGTTGATACCCGGGGAGGAACACCGGGTGCTCCCAATTCTGTGCTGGCTGAGAATCCCAATGTTTCGGTGCCGGAATTGTTGCGGGCAGGCTACGTGGACAGCCAGACGATCCTGCTGCATTTCGACCAGCCCATGGATGATATCAGCCTGGGGCAAACGGGTAATTATCTCGTCAGTGAGGGGGTCGGGGTTCCCGTATCGGCTGATCCGCAGGGGCCTGCTTTTTCGTCGGTGCGCCTGTCACTGTCGCATCCGCTTTCAGAAGGGGTTGTGTACAAGGTGGAAGTGGCGGAGGAAATCAAAGATTGTGCCGGAAACGGACTGGAGAATTTTGTGGTCCCTGCTGCGGTTCCTGTGCGGGCCGGGCCTTCAGATATGGTTATCAATGAAGTGCTTTTCAATCCGCCTCCGGGCGGATCACGTTACGTGGAAATTTACAACCGAAGCGAAAATGTGTTTGATCTGAAAGACTGCCTGGTGGCCTCAAAGGATACATTCACCGGCAATCTTACAGACCCCCGGATTGTCAGCGGGGAAAGCTTTCTGGTGTTTCCCGGCGATTATGTGGTGTTGAGTAGCGATGTGAAGGGGGTACTGGAAACCTTTTACACAACAAATCCCGGCGGTTTTGCAGAAGTGGAGCGTCTGCCGGGTATGACCAACAGGGGAGGGCTGTTGGTGCTGGCCGGGAGGGGGCACGTGGTCATTGATGAGCTGACGTTTTCGGAGGAAATGCACCTGCCCCTGCTGGTTGATTTCAACGGGGTTGCTTTGGAGCGGCTTCATCCCGACAGGCCGTCGGAAGACAGGCACAACTGGCATTCGGGCGCGGCATCCACGGGCTTCGGAACCCCCGGCTACAGGAATGCCCAACACCTGGCTTCTTTGACCGATAACGGGGCTGTGTTTGAATTGAGTTCCCCGCTTTTTGCGCCAGATGGCAGCGGCACAGATGATGTGGTGCAAATTCTTTACCGGATGCAGGAGCCGGGCTATGTGGCCAATGTGCTTGTTTTTGACCGTTTCGGGAGAAAGGTGAAACAGCTTGTGAACGGAGAGGCCATGGCCGTGGAAGGGGCTTTTACCTGGAACGGATCGACCGGTAAAGGGCAAAGGGCTGCCATCGGGATGTATGTGATCTTCCTGGAAGTGTTCAATGCCCATGGGAAAGTGCGGACAGCAAAACTTCCCGTGGTACTGGCCGGGCAGCTTTAGCCCGGTGAAGCAGGTCCGGGCGCCAATCTCAGGTAGTGATCCCCAGTGTGGCCACCCATACCCTGACCCCTCTGCTCTCCATCAGTTTCAATGCACAAGCTTCCAGGGTTGCCCCTGTGGTAACCACATCATCGATCAGTAATACCTTCATGTTTTCCAGGGATTGCTTATCGGGGCATTCAAACACGGCAGATACATTTTCCCAGCGATGGAACCGGGATTTTTTTGTCTGGCTGGAAGTTGCCTCTTTTCTGACCAGCAGATCATCCCTGCAGGGGATACCCAGTATATCCCCGATCCCGTTTCCGATCACCTTACTTTGGTTGAACCCTCTGCTTTTTTCTTTGTCAGGGTGCAAAGGGACGGGGATGATGCAGTCAAGGCCGGAGAAAAGGGGGGAACGTTTCAGGGTGCCTCCCAGCTTTTGTCCAAGCCAGAATCCCAGGGTAAGATCCTTCTGGTATTTGAACTGATGAATGAGGCGCTGCACCATCCCTCCTTTCTGGAAATGAAACAGGGCAGTGCCTCCTGCAATGTTTGCCCTTCCCCGGAATATTTCAGTAAGCTGGTTGTCCGTGTGTTTGTGAAATCCGGTGTGGGGAAGTGCCGCAAGGCAATAACTGCAAACATGCTCTTCGCCCCCGAAAAGCTGCTTTTTGCAGACACAGCATAAATCGGGGTATATCAGAGAGATGAAATTTTTTATGTAAGTACGGGGGAACATAAATATTACTGAGATAATCCCTTAAAATTGTATAAATTTGCACAGCATTATTCCGAAGGTCTTCTCCTTTGATTGTGAGGCTGTTTTGAGTTGTCAAGATAGTAAAGGCCGGGATAAAAAAATGCACATTGCTGGCAAAAGGTCATTCTTTTAGGTTAAGATGCTTTTTTGTCCGGAAAACAGAAAACAGAAAATCAAATCAATTCAATAAACAACCAATTCAGGGACCAGATTCATTATGGAAACAAAAGGGAATGTAAAGCCGGAGGCAAACAAAAAAAATGAGAAAATATACCGCATAACCATTCTTGTTATGGGGTTGCTGGTGTTGCTGCTTGGGATCCTTTGGGTCACCAGTCGTCAGTCTTTACGGGAAGTCACCACGGAAAGGGAAATTGCCGAGGAGCTCAACCGCGGACTGCAGCATGAACTGGATTCAGTGCTGGAGGATTACTACCACTTCAAGATAGAGTATGACAGTGTGCTGGCCGATAAGGACAGCGTCATTCAGGCCAATGCAGAAGAGATTCAGGACTTGATCCGCCGCCAGGAAGATTATTACAGGATTCGCCGTCAGCTGAATCTTTTGCGGGAAATTACCCAGAATTATGTGCATGAAATAGACAGTCTGCATACCGAAAACCGGGTGCTGAAAGCAGAGAACGTGCAAATGCGGGATGAGATCGAACAGGTCACCAGGAGAACCACCGAGCTGACAGAAGACAAGCAGCAGCTGGAGTCGCAGGTGGAAATGGCTTCCGCACTGCGGGCCTACCAGATTGAACCCTTCCCTTTCCGCATTCGCGGACGCGGACGTGAAGCGGAGACCGACCGGGCCAGCAGGGTAGAGCAGATCAGGGTGTGTTTCCTGATAGGTGAAAACCCCATCGTACCTGCAGGCGAATTGAATGTGTATATGCGTATTGCAGACCCCGACGGCAATATTATGCGGTTGAGTGACACCATGGAACACGCTTTCCTGCACATGGAAGATACATTGCAGTATTCGGCGTCACAAGTGGTGAATTACCAGAACCAGGAGCTGAATACATGCATGACCTGGGAGAGAACGGAAGAATTTGAACCCGGGGTATACTCCATTTCCCTGTTCACCGACGAGCATCGTCTGGGTGAAACAGCATTGGAGCTCAGATAGGTATGACCGTTTTCTTTATTGCACAAATACATTTTAGGGATGCACATTTCATACAATTGGCTGAAAAGTTATGTGAATACCGGGAAAAACCCGGAAGAACTGTCGGTGTTGCTGACCGATTGCGGACTTGAAGTGGAAGGACTGGAAAAAAGGGAAACGGTGCCCGGCGGGCTGAAAGGAGTCGTGGTCGGGAGGGTGCTTTCCTCTGTGCAACACCCCAATGCGGACCGCCTGGTTCTGACCAGCGTGGATGCCGGGGGGAATGATCCCCTGCCCATTGTTTGCGGTGCTCCGAATGTACGTGAAGGGCAGAAGGTGCTGGTTGCTAGGGTCGGCACCACCCTGTATTCTGAAAAGGGATCTTTCGATATAAAAAAGGCGAAAATCAGGGGAGAACGATCGGAGGGGATGATCTGTGCGGAGGATGAACTGGGGCTGGGCGATTCCCATGAGGGGATCATGGTGCTTCCGGAAGATGCACCGGTGGGCATGCCGGCGGCAGAATATTTCTCGCTGAAAGAGGACTGGTTGTACGAGATCGGCCTGACGCCCAACCGCATCGATGCCGCCTCCCATATCGGGGTGGCCCGGGATGTGGTGGCCGTGCTGAATCATCAGCACAACAGCCGTGAGCATAAAGTGTTGTGGCCTGACGTGTCCGGATTCCGGCCCGATAACGATCAACTGCCGGTTGATGTCAGCATTGAAGACCCGGAGGCCTGTCCGCGCTACAGCAGCCTGACCTTATCAGGAGGGCGGGTACAGGACTCTCCTGACTGGCTCAAACAAAGGCTATTGTCGATCGGCCTTAAGCCGGTTAACAACGTGGTGGATGTGACCAACTTTGTGTTGCACGAGGTGGGTCAACCCCTGCATGCTTTTGATATGGCTGCCATCTCCCAAAAAAAGGTGATTGTCAGAAAACCTCCGAAAGGAGAGACCTTTGAAACCCTGGATGGGGAGAAACTGGAGTTGACCGGCCAAGACCTGATGATCTGCAACGAAAAGGATCCCATGTGTATGGGGGGAATACTTGGCGGAGTTAAATCAGGGGTCACCGAAAAGACCCCCGATGTGTTCCTTGAAAGTGCTTGCTTTGATCCTGTTACCATACGTAAATCTTCCGGGCATCACGGCCTGAAAACGGAGGCTTCTTTCCGTTTTGAGCGGGGTTCAGATCCTGAAATGACGGTGTTTGCCCTGAAGCGTGCAGCTTTGCTGATCCGTGAAGTAGCCGGTGGAACCATCAGTTCTGTGGTGAATGACGTATTTCCCGGCAATCTGGTGCGGCCGCAGGTCGAACTGAGCTTTAATCACCTGAACACCCTGATTGGAAAAACACTTGCACCGGAAGAGACCAGAGGTATTCTCGAGGACCTGGATTTTGAAATCGTTTCTGAAAGCAACAGTGGTTTTCATTTGTCAGTGCCTTTATACAGGGTGGATGTGACACGTCCGGCCGATGTAATCGAGGAAGTGCTGCGCATCTACGGGTATAATAATGTAGAGGTACCGTCGAAAATGCGCTCCTCCATTGTAATATCACCAAAACCGGATAATGAACAATTGCAGAATGTGGTGGCCGACCTGCTTTCTTCCCGGGGGTTCAATGAGATCATGAACAATTCCCTGACACGTGCTGCCTATTATGAGCACGATGGGTTTGACCCCGAAAAATCTGTTGCACTCGTTAACCCGCTTAGCCAGGATCTGAATGTGATGCGGCAGTCATTGCTTTTTGGCGGATTGGAGGTGATTCGCTACAATCAGAACCGCAGGGTAGAAGATCTGAAACTCTACGAGTTCGGCAATATTTATTCCAGGGATGCCGGTGGCAATCAGGCCAGTCCCCTTGATGCCTATAGTGAACGCCTGGTGCTTGGGTTCTTCATGAGCGGCCGGCGTCAGCCGGAAAACTGGCATGAGCCTTTCCCGGCCACAGACTTTTTTGATCTGAAGAATGCGATTTATGCTGTATTGCAAAGATTGGGAGTGAACAAGGATGGCCTGCAGGTAAAGCAACAGGAAGGCCCGACCCCCTTCGCCTATTCCATGAATGTGTTTGCAGGAAATGACCGGCTAAGTACCCTTGGGATGCTTGACAAAAAGACCGTGCAGGCATTTGACCTGAAAGATGAGGTATTTTATGGGGTAATTGAGTGGGAGGCTTTGCTTCCTTGGTTTGCCGCACAAAAATTGCTGTATGAAGAAGTACCCCGTTATCCTGAGGTTCGCCGTGACCTGGCGCTGCTGATTGACCGTGAGGTAAGCTTCGCAGAGATTGAAACCATTGCCTTCGATACCGGGAAAAAACTGCTTCGTGATGTGAACCTGTTTGATGTATATCAGGATGAAAAACTGGGCAGGAACAAGAAGTCTTATGCTGTCAGTTTTACCTTGCTGGATAAGGAAAGAACCCTGCGCGACAAGGATGTGGATAAAGTGATGAACAAACTGACGAAGACGTACGAGAAAAAGCTCGGGGCTTCAATCCGTTAAGGCTTCCTTCCCATCCGTTAAGGCTTCCCGTTACGAAGGGGCTTTTTCCGTGGATTTCCACATGTTCCTTACGGGGATCAGTGAAGCCAGTAACCCAATGCAGAAAACGGTCACAGCGACCATCAGCAGGTCTGTCCACTGTACAGCCACCGGGTAGGCATCAATAATGAACACGCCTTCTGCCTGCAGCGATATCAGGCCAAAGCGCATTTGCAGCCATGATATCAG
>PWHO01000059.1 GCA_003555385.1 Bacteroidales bacterium | reverse complement strand
TGGGCCAAATGGTCAGGGTGAAGGAATTTGCTGAGGTAAGTGAGTTTTTCGCACCACCGAATATTGAGCGTAAGAACCGTATCCGCTACCTGACGGTATCAAGCGGGTTGCACGAACGTTCTTTGGGAGATGTAACCTCCGATATCCAGACAGAGTTGGATGAGATGGAACTTCCCGATGGGATTTTTGTTGAGTTCGGCGGACAGATCGAAGACCAGCAGGAGGCTTTTGCCGACCTGGGACTGCTCCTCATCCTCAGTATTTTCCTGGTTTATGTGGTAATGGCCGCCCAGTTTGAATCTTTCCGGACGCCTTTCATTATCATGATGGCGGTGCCTTTTGCTTTTTCCGGGGTGATGATCGCACTGTTTCTTACAGGAACAGGGTTATCGGTCATTTCCCTGATCGGAGGAGTCATCCTGGTGGGAATTGTGGTGAAAAACTCCATTGTCCTTGTTGACTTTACCAACCTGATGGTGGCCCGCGGGCTGAGCGTGGTGCAATCTGTGATCACTGCGGGCAAATCACGCCTGCGCCCTGTGCTGATGACCACGCTGACCACCGTGCTGGCCATGATTCCGATGGTGCTGTCAAGTGGTGAGGGAGCCGAGATATGGGCCCCTATGGCCATTGCAGTAATTGGAGGGCTGGCCTTCTCCACCCTGGTGACACTGGTATTTGTGCCGGTGATTTACATCCTGTTTGGCGTGCAGAAAGTAAAAAAGGAAAAGAAAAAAATTGAAGGGCAATTATAATTCAAGAAACCATGATTATGAAGGCAGTATTTATTGTATATAACCAGGCATTGACAGAACGTGTGGCTGAACTGCTTGACCGCACGGGTGCCAGGGGATTCACTCAATGGCAGGATGTGATGGGCAGGGGTTCCCAAACGGGCGAACCCCATATGGGAACGCATACCTGGCCTGCCCTGAACACCGCGGTATTGTCTGTGGTCGACGAAGACACCGCAGACAAACTTCTGCGTGGCGTGGACGAGATTAATAAAACGGCAGAAGAGCAGGGAATCAGGGCCTTTTCCTGGAATGTGGAAGCCAGCGTGTAAAACCCACCGGTCTTAAAACCGCCCCTGCATTGCCTGAGGGCGGTTTCTTATAATTGCAGGTGGCGTTAATCCGGATACCAGGCGGTTTTTTTTCGGTAAAACGCAGGCAAACGGATTTATTTTATATATTGTGCCCCGTAAAAATTATACTTTCCTGATTTACCAATCTACTAACCAATTTTAAAATCCTATGAAGAATCTGTTTTTATGCTTGTTTGTTGCCGGGTTCCTGGTGGTTTCCGGTTGCTCTTCGGTAAGACCATCCGCCGAAGCTGAGCCTGCTGCTGGTGAAAATGCCGGGCGTTCTGATTATGAAAAGCTGGTCGCTGATCCTGATTTCAAGGAAGAGGGAATGTTTACCGTCTACCAGAAAGACAATAAGTTGTATTATGAGATCCCGATGAACGAACTTGACCGCGACATGCTCCTGGTGAGCCGTGCAGCTGCTGCCCAGCTCGGAACCGGCTATGGCGGGCAGCGGATGAACAACCAGGTGGTTCGCTGGGAAAAATCCAGGGATCAGATCCTGTTCCGTTCAATGATATATAACATTACTGCCGACTCCACGAGTAATATTTTCCGTGGTGTGCAGGCCTCTTCATTTGCACCGATTATTGGGGCCTATGACATTGAAGCTTATAATGAAGATTCCACGGCCGTTGTCATTGACGTAACAGCCCTTTATTCAACGGATGTGCCGGAAATGAACCCCCGCCGCCGTTACCAGGCGAGAAGGGTGGACAACAACAGGAGTTTTGTTGATCGTGCCAGGGCTTTTCCTGAAAATATTGAGGTACAGAGCGTACTCAGTTTTGAAGCAGACCGGGTTCCCGGTGCCTGGAACCTGAACACCATCTCGGTGAAGATGAACCACTCCATGATGCGGCTTCCGGAAGAGCCCATGATGCCGCGTCTGCACGACAGCCGTGTGGGATATTTCTCAGTGAATACGGTTGATTTCAGTGATGATGCCCACCGGGCTGAGCGCATGCGGATGATCACCCGCTGGAGGCTGGAAAAGCAGGATCCGGATGCAGAGATCTCTGACCCGGTAGAACCCATCACCTATTATGTGGACTATGCCACCCCGGAGTGGTTGGTCCCTTATGTGATGCAGGCAATCGAAGACTGGCAGCCTGCCTTTGAACACGCCGGCTTCAGCAATGCCATCATTGCCAAGCGGGCGCCTACACCCGAGGAAGACCCTGACTGGAGTCCTGAGGATATCCGTTATCCGACGGTTCGATGGTTCCCTTCCTCCACCATGAACGCCTATGGACCTCATGTGCATGACCCGCGAAGCGGAGAAATTATTACTTCTGCTATCGGCATTTATCATAATGTGCAAAACCTCTTGCGTAACTGGTATTTTGTTCAATGCGCCGCGGCCGATATACGGGCCCAAAGCCTTCCGCTTCCCAATGACCTGATGGGGGAACTGGTCCGCTATGTGGTGGCCCATGAGGTAGGTCACGCGATCGGATTGCCGCACAACATGAAAGCCAGTGGCACCATGCCCACTGACAGTCTGCGCAGCCGTGCCTATACGGAGCAGTACGGAACCACCCACTCTATCATGGATTATGCAAGGATGAATTATGTGGCGCAGCCCGGGGATGATGCATTCATGCTGCCCATTATTTCCATTTATGACAATTTCTCCATTGAGTGGGGTTATAAACCTTTCCCGGAAGCTGCCACGCCGCAGGAGGAACGTCCTTTCCTGAATGCCATTGCGGAGCGTCAGATGGATGACCCGAGATTGCGTTTCGGTAACCTTTCTACCATTGATCCCACACAGCAGCGGGAAGCTCTTGGTGACAATCATGTGAAAAGCAGTGGATATGGTATTGCCAATCTGGAGCGTATCATGGGCTTCATTGTGGATGCCGCCGGAGAGGAAGGAGAGGACTACAGTACCCTCAGTGAGTTGTACAGCAATGTGGTGCAGCAGCATGGCCGTTACCTCGGACATGTAGTGACCTGGGTTGGTGGTGTACACAGCCACCAGAAAGTATATGGCCAGGAAGGAGTGGTCCATGCTCCGGTGGAAAGATATCGCCAGGAGGAGGCCGTACAGTTTCTTGTGGACCACGCCTTTACCACGCCTGAATACCTGCTGGATCCTGAGGTGCTTAGCCTGATGGAGCCCGCCGGATCTTCTGACCGTGTGATGCAATTGCAGCGTTCCACCCTTAACCAGTTGCTGAGCGATGCCCGCGTTAAGCGAATGGCGGAGCTTGAGCGGAACGATACCGGTGAAACAGAAATTTACCCCGTTGATCGGATGCTGTACGACGTCCGCAAGGGAGTCTGGAGCGAACTGGATCAAACCCGCCCTGACATCGACCTGTACAGGAGAAACCTGCAGCGCAGCTGGGTGCAGGTGGTGGAGAACCGCCTCGACAGCAATAATCTTTCAGGGGAAACACGCGCCCATCTGCGTGACAACCTCCGTACGGTGAAGTCAGACGTTGAGCGGCGCCGGGCAAATGCTGCCAATGCGCAGACCCGCATGCACCTGGCTGATATGCTGGATGAGATCAATGCTTTACTGGAAGGCTGATAAAAACAGGGGAGCAGTAATAACCGTTGCCAGAATAACGGTTGTCCGAATAACTGTTGCCTGAATAACCGTTGCCAGAATCAAAAACGCCCGGGAGACATTGAGCTCCCGGGCGTTTTTATAGGGTCTTTTTGCTGGTTTTATTAGGGCCTGTGGGTTGACCGTTATTCCTGGGGACCAGGTTCCGGCGACCTGTTCTGCGACTGAGGATCACCATTCCCGGCGGGTGTTTCGGTACCTCCGGGTGTCTCGTCCTCCGGTGCAGCGGTTTTCTTTTCGTGGGCAAAGAATTTCTTCTGGAAGATGATCATGATCAGCACCCCGATGGTGATGGCTGAATCCGCCACGTTGAACACGGGCCGGAAAAATATAAATGGCTGCCCGCCCCAGTTCGGGATCCATTCGGGAATATTTCCCCTGAATACCGGGAAATAGAGCATGTCAACCACTTTCCCGTGGAGGAATGCTCCGTAGCCCCCCTCTTCCGGAAACAATCCTGCAGCCTGGTTAAAGTGACTTTCACTGAATATTAGCCCGTAAAATGCACTGTCGATAATATTGCCGATGGCTCCGGCCATGATCAGGGAGATGCAGACAATAAGGCCTGAGGGAGCTTCCTTTCTGACCAGGCGGTAAATATACCAGCCGATAGCAATCACGGCCACAATACGCAAAAGGCTGAGGAAAAGTTTGCCGTACTCGCCCGAGAATTCCAGGCCGAAGGCCATTCCGTAATTCTCGGTGAAATGGATCTGGAACCAGTCGCCGAAAACCGGAATACTTTGACCCAGGGTCATATTAAGCTTGACCAGGATCTTGCTGACCTGGTCAACCAGTAAAATGCCGGGGATGATGATCCAGGGGATATGCTTTTTCTCCAAACCGGTGCAGTTGTGCTGTTATCAGGTTTCGTTGGGCTTTCTGTTCAGCTTGGCTTCGATGCTCATGGTCGCGTGAGGCACGCTTCTGAGCCTTTCTTTGGAGATAAGTTTTCCGGTAACCCTGCAAATGCCGTAGGTCTTATTCTCAATCCGGATCATGGCATTTTCCAGGTCACGGATGAATTTCTCCTGCCGTGCTGCCAGTTGTCCGTTCTCCTCCTTTGAAAGCACCTGAGATCCTTCTTCAAGGATTTTAAATGAAGGGGAAGTGTCGTTGGTATCGTTGGCATTCTGCGTTGTATATGCTTCCGTCAGCAACTTCAGGCCATCCTTGGCTTCTTTCAGTTTTTTCTCGATGATTTCGCGGAACTCTTTGAGTTCCTCATCTGAATACCTTGTTTTTTCGCGTTTGGTTTCCATAACACCCGGTATTTTTATGTTGTTTTTTGGTTATTCTTTTTGATGGATACGTAAGTTTGTATATCCTCAGCCAGGTCAACGGCTATTTTCTCTTCGTCTTTTATCTTATCTGTATAGCATAATTGTACGGCCAATGTTTCCGCACAAATATACTCATTATTGTTCAAAACCGCATCTGTAATTTCCGGATGCTTTTCCACCTCCAGGTTAATTTTGTCTGTCACCTCAAGGCCGATATCCTTGCGAAGGTTCTGGATCCTGTTCACCAGTTCACGGGAGATTCCTTCATTTCGAAGGACAGGTGTAATGGTCACATCCAGCGCCACAGTCACATTCCCGTCATTGGCAACCAGCCAGCCGGGGATGTCCTCTGAAAATATTTCCACATCATCCAGGGTAATTTCCGCTTTCTCGCCCTGTATGTCCAATGATGCACCACCTTGCTTTTCCATTTGCTGGATGTCTTCCTGGGTGAAATTACTGATGGCCCCGGCAATTTGCTTCATCATTTTGCCGTAGCGGGGCCCCAATGCCTTGAAATTGGGCTTGATCTTCTTCACCAGTACCCCGGCAGTATCCTCCAGGTACTCCAGTTCTTTTACATTGACTTCAGACAGAATGAGGTTTTCCACATCCTGCAGCTGTTGCCTGAACTTCTCATCCAGTACGGGTACCATGATCTTTTGCAGGGGCTGTCGTACACGGATCTGAACCTTTTTACGCAGGGCCAGCACCATGGAAGAGATTTTTTGTGCCAGCTGCATCCTTTCCTCCAGTGGGATGTCGATCATCGATTCATCCGCTTTCGGAAAGTCTGTGAGATGGACAGAGTCTGTATTTCGCCTTCCCGATACACTGTTCAGGTCGGTGAACAACCTTTCGGAAAAGAAAGGAGCAACAGGAGCCGAGATCATGGCCAGACTTTCCAGGCAGCGATACAGGGTCTGATAGGCGGACACCTTGTCTTCGGTGTAATTGCCCTTCCAGAATCTGCGACGGCAAAGCCGGACGTACCAGTTACTCAGGTGTTCATCCACAAAGTCCTGGATCAGCCTGGTGGCACGGGTGGGCTCGAAATCGGCATAACATTCGTCTGTCTTTCTGATCAGGGAGTTGAGCTCGGAAAGTATCCATCGATCGATCTCAGGCCGGCGATCCAGCGGCACTTCCTCTTCGCTGTAAGTGAACCCGTCAATATTCGCGTATAGGGCGAAGAATGCATAGGTGTTATAGAGGGTGCCGAAAAATTTTCGCTTTACCTCTTCCACCCCCTTCAGGTCGAACTTGAGGTTGTCCCATGGCTGGGCATTGGAAATCATGTACCAGCGGGTGGCATCCGGCCCGAAAGTGTCGATGGTCTTGAAAGGATCAACGGCATTACCCAGCCGCTTGGACATCTTGTTTCCGGCCTTGTCAAGTACCAGCCCGTTTGAAACCACTGTTTTGAATGATACGGAATCCGAGATCATGGTGGCAATGGCGTGCAGGGTGAAAAACCATCCCCGGGTCTGATCCACGCCTTCCGCAATAAAGTCAGCGGGGAAGTTGGCTTCGAAAGCCTCTTTGTTCTCAAAGGGGTAGTGATACTGTGCATAGGGCATGGCCCCGCTGTCGAACCATACATCGATCAGGTCAGTTTCCCTGTACATTTTTTTCCCTGAGGGGGAAACCAGTATGATCTCATCCACAAAGGGGCGATGAAGGTCAAATTTGTTGTAGTTTTCCTCCGACATGTCCTCCGCCTTGAAATCCTTCAGCGGATTGTCTTTCATGAAGCCGGTTTCCACTGCCTGGTCGATGGCCTCCTTCAGTTGTGCCGCCGAACCAATGCAGATTTGTTCCTCATGGTCTTCCGTGGCCCAGATGGGCAGGGGTACGCCCCAGTAGCGGGAACGGCTCAGGTTCCAGTCCTGCAGGTTTTCCAGCCAGTTGGAAAAACGACCGGTACCTGTGCTCTCGGGTTTCCAGCGTATGGTGGAGTTCAGGCCGATCAGGCGGTCTTTCACTGCGGTTGTCCGGATGAACCAGCTGTCTAACGGGTAGTACAGGATGGGTTTGTCTGTGCGCCAGCAATGGGGATAGGAGTGTTCGTATTTTTCTGCCTTGAAGGCCCTGTTTTCTTTTTTGAGCTTAATGATGATATCCACATCCACCGGGCGCTCTTCTTTGGGGTCATCTTCGCCGATATATTCGGGCTTGACATAGCGACCGGCAAATTCTCCCATCTCTTCCACGAAGCGACCTCTTTTGTCCACCATGGTGAGTGATCCCAGGCCGTATTCCTGTCCGATCCGGAAGTCGTCAGCCCCGAAGCTGGGCGCAATGTGAACGATCCC
>PWHO01000268.1 GCA_003555385.1 Bacteroidales bacterium | reverse complement strand
GTGGTTCCGGGTTCTCCGGTAGATCACAATATTGGCGGGTTGAGACTTGAGGGAAAAGATGAGCAGGATACAAGGAACTTTAGATTGCTTTACGCTGAATCGTCTTATTTTGACCTGTATGATATCCCGCTGATTGCCGGGGAAATGTTCTCA
Source organism: Bacteroidales bacterium (assembly GCA_003555385.1). Taxonomy (GTDB): domain Bacteria; phylum Bacteroidota; class Bacteroidia; order Bacteroidales; family UBA7960; genus PUPG01. The sequence continues at coordinate 7,141 of PWHO01000268.1, read as the reverse complement.
GGTATTTTTAGCATTGATTCTGCCAAGGTATTGCTGAATGAGACAGCTGTCAGTAACTTTGGAGTGTCTTCACCCGAAGAAGCCATTGGAAAGCGGATTTTCAGGGGGCCACAAACCTATCATATCACTGGCGTGGTCGGGGATATGCACCAGGTGTCTCCCAAAGAGGCCATGGAGCCACTGACATTTATGGCACCCACACACTACAGCGGATACCTGAGCATACAATTAAACGGTATGGATAACGCAGGGAGCCTGAAGCAATCCCAGGCCATATTTACCAGTTTTTTCCCACATATACCATTCAACTACTTTTGGCTGGAACCACATTATGATGCCCAAAATGAGGATGAAAGACAGTTTGGGATGGTATTTGGCATGTTCTCGGGTCTTGCACTGATTATCACACTGCTGGGGATTATGGGTGTGGCCGCTTATACAGCCCGGCAGCGGCAGAAGGAAATTGCCATCCGGAAAACACTGGGGGCTTCTGATTCAGGAATTTTCTTTCTCCTGTTTAAAAATTACCTGGGTCAGTTACTATTGGCCTCCCTGATCGTTTTTCCGCTAAGCTACCTTTGGCTGGATCGATGGTTGAACCAATTTGCCTTGCGGGTAGATTTTCCCTGGACAGCTTTCCTGCTTCCCCTGATTTTAGTAGTATTGACCACATTGTTTACAGTCTGGCTGCAATCATTGCAGATCCTGCGAATTAATCCTGCACTTACCCTTAAAGAATAAGCCGTTGCAGCATTTCGTTTTTACAACAGACCCGTTTAATCAGCAAATTATTTTTGAAATTCCTGATTAGCGATTCTTGATCTGTGTTATCAGAACTCCTGCAAATACCACTATTAGTCCTGCAATATCCATCATTTTTATGGTGTCCCCGAAGGCAATCCAGGCCATTACCATGGTAACAGGAGGCCCCAGGTAAAACAGGCTTGCCACGCGTGTGGCGTCAATTCGTTCAATAAGTTTCCACATCAATGCATAGGCGCCCATAGAAACACCAATAACAAGCCACATCATGGTAAAAATGAAGGTGTTTCCCCACTGTGTCGTCGAGTCCTCAAAAACCAGGGCTGGTAATATCAGTGCCAGGGTAGTCGCCAGAGACTGATAAAAAAGGGTGAGGTCAACGGGCATACGGCTTGAAGTCTTGCGAACCTCCATTCTTCTTTGGATCAGGCTGGCAGCCGTGATTGCGATCACCGAACCCAGGGGAATCAAATAAGCAAAAACTGATTCTGTGCTTTCAAAGTTCATTCTTGAAACAACGGTCATAACAACACCTCCAAACCCGATCAGCAACCCGATCCATCTGAAAGTTGGTGTTGGTTCGCCCACTGCGAGCCCGGAAAAAGCACCGGTCGCCATAGGCTGCAGGGCAACCACGAGCGCAACAACCCCGGCCGGTACTCCATAATTCTGAGCCAACAGAACGCAACTCAGCCAGACTCCATGGGCAAGAACGCCCACCAGCATATTCGGAGCTGCAGCAGACCATCCTACCCATCGTAAACGCTTTCTCGTCAGCAGGTAAATCAGGAGGATCAGCGTCAGGCTCAGATATCGCCAGAAAAGCAGGCTGAATGGGCCGGAATAGGATAAGCCAACCTCTCCACCGATGAAACCGGAGTTCCAGAGAAGTACAAACCCAATGATCATTATAATTGTGTGTTTTCTCATAAAACCAATTGTCTGAAGGGGCTCAAACACATAACTTTCAATCAATTGTACAATAAAAATGATGACCGTGAACAACAGGATTACCTACAATCCTGCAAATACATGACTGCTGATCTGTTTCTATTACTATCAGAGAAGAACCGACCAATTTAACCCCAAGTTACTAAATTTTATTGTGGGGTTGCTCCGTCCGCAATGGTCACTTCATAATATTCCGGGTGGCTTTGAAACTGTTTATTAAATTTCTCCGAAGTTACCTCCTTGAATAAATTTACTTGACGGGTTTCAAGCAGGTTGATGGTGCAACCCCCAAAACCGCCTCCCATCATCCTGGCCCCTGTAACCCCAGAGATGGTTTTAGCGGTTTCCACCAGAAGATCCAGCTCCCGGCAGCTTACCTCATACTTGTGCCGGAGTCCCTGGTGGGAATCCCACATGAACTCTCCGATTTTAACCATGTCACCCCTCTCAAGTGCTTTGCAAGTGCGAATTACCCTTTCGTTCTCTTCCGCCACGAATTCGCACCGCTTCAATACCACGGGCTCCAGGTCTTTTTCAGCCACACGGAGCATTTCTTTGCTGACATCCCGTAAACTCCTGACCCCTGGAAATCTTTCTGCCAATACGCGTACGCCTTCTTCACATTGTTCGCGTCTTTCATTGTAAGCAGATTCTGCCAGGGCATGACTGACCCCTGTGTTGACCAGGATGAGTGTATGGTCCCTGCTTTTGAAAGGGAAATATGTATAATCCAGATCCCGGCAGTCGAGGCGAATCAGTTGGTTTGTCTTTCCGAAAACGGAGGCGAACTGATCCATGATCCCGCACTTGACGCCTACGGTGTGGTGTTCCGCCTGCTGTCCGGCTCTTGCGATTTCGATACGCGCCAATTTCAGGTTGTTCATGTAATTCAGGGCCAAAGCAAATACACTTTCCAGTGCGGCCGAAGAAGACAGGCCGGCGCCGGTCGGGATGTCTCCGCCAAAAACGGCGTTAAAACCTTTCAGTAGATATCCCTGGTTGGACAGCTCTCTGATCACACCGGCCGGATACCTGGCCCAGGCGGGAAGGGCGTCTTTCCTGAAACTCGTATCAAAAGAAACATCTTCTTTAAAATCTGCAGCCTGGATGTGAAACGTACCTGTTTCGTTGGGATGGATTGCCAGGTATATGTATTTATTGATGGCAGCAGGCAATACATAGCCCAGGTTATAATCGGTATGTTCCCCGATGAGGTTGATCCTTCCGGGTGCCCGGAAGATAAAAAAATCCTTGCCAAATTTGCTTTGAAACAACTGCGCTACATTCGTTTCAGTCATAGGTGCCTGTCCTCTGTCATTTAAGATACAATCACTGATCGTTGCTTCTTTTATTAGATGAATGTTTTGATGCGCAATGAATCAGTGCCCGGGTAATTAGTGATCCCTCAGTGAAAATCTGAAAATAGAGTGGGATGTGTAGGTGTCTCCGGGTTGCAGTATGGTAGATGGAAAATCCGGTTGGTTGGGGGAGTCCGGATAGTGCTGTGGTTCCAGGCAGAAGGAAGTTTGCTTTTTGTAAGGTTTGCCCCGCTTTCCTGTTGGCCGCCCATCCAGTGAATTACCCCCGTAAAACTGTAGTCCGGGTTCTGTGGTCAGGACGTCCATTGACCTTCCGCTAACCGGGTCAGATACGCTGGCAGCCAGTTCAGGGTGTTGGTTGCCTTGTGTTTTGCTCAATACATAATTATGGTCATATCCTCCTGCAAATTCAAGCTGGTCGTAATGACTGCCGAGTCTTTGACCAATACGGGTAAACCCGGTGAAATCCATCGGGGTTTGCTTCACAGGCCTGATCTCCCCGGTCGGGATCATGGTTTTGTCTGCAGGGGTAAAGTGTGTGGCCCTGATCTTCAGCCTGTGGTCATTGATGTGCTGGTCACCTTCTCCGTTGAGGTTGAAAAACGGATGCGTGGTGAAATTGATAACCGTTTTTTTGTCGGTGGTGGCCCGGAACTCAATGTGTAATTCGTTTTGATCGGTCAGGGTGTAACGGACAATAACCTGCAGATTGCCCGGGTAACCTTCGTGCATATGGGGTGACAGGCAACTCAGCTCCACTTGCTGGTCGTTTACCTGTTTCATGTCCCACACCATGTGGTGGAATCCGCCCGGGCCACCGTGCAGATGGTTGGGCCCGTTATTGACTGCCAGGGGATAGGTCACGCCATCAAGGGTGAACTTGCCGCCTGCTATCCGGTTTGCATAGCGGCCGATCAGGGCCCCGAAAAAGGCTTCTGTGGCGTCAAGGTATGCATCCAGTGAATGGAATCCCGCCACGATGTCATCAAAAACACCATGTTTATCCGGCACGGTGAGGCTTACGATCCGGCCCCCGTAATTGGTGATATCCACCCTGCAACCGGATTTATTGGTGAGCGACAGCAGCCTGACAGCTTTTCCCCCGATCGTTGCGGAGAATTTTTCAGGATCCGGATAATGCGTCCCTTCTGCCAGTTTAATGTGTTGTTTTGATCCCATTATTGTTTTTATTTCGTCATTGTTTTGATCCCATTGTTACCAGAAAACAACGTAAAGCACAGTGAGGAGGGTTAATATCACGTAAGCGGCAATGTTGAATTTTTTGCCGGTGATGAAGTATTCCCGCCTCAGCGGGATGGCTTTCGGATCGTCATCCCCCCTGGCTGTGGTGAGACTGACCATGACGATCACTGCCATGGTAATCAGGCAGGTATACATCATCTGGTCCAGGAAGGGCATTTCAATGGGCAGGACCTTAAGTAAAATGGCCACGGGGATGGATGAGATCACCCCGATTGTGGCCCCCCTGGCGTTGGCTTTTTTCCAGAAAAGACCCATGAGGAAAACCGCCAGAATGCCCGGACTGACTACCCCGGTATATTCCTGGATGTACTGGAACATCTGGGGCATGGTGCTGAGCAATGGTGCCATGAAAATGGCGATGACCAGTGCAACAACCACGGCAATGCGTCCGACAGGTACCAGGTTTTGCTCTCCCTTTTTATCGGCAAAATATGGTTTATAGATGTCCATGGTGAAGATGGTGGAGGTGGAGTTAAGCATGGAAGCCAGGGAGGAAACTATGGCGGCTGTCAGGGCGGCCACTACCAGCCCCCTGAGCCCCACCGGTATAAAGGTGCGGATCAGCCATGGGTAGGCGGTGTCGTACCTGATACTCCCGTCGGGTCGGAGAAAATCGCCTTGTATGCCTTCAATCACCGTGGTGCCTTCCGGCTGGGTAAAGAGTACATAGACGATAATTCCGGGGATGACGACAAATAAGGGCAGCAGCATCTTCAGAAATGCAGCAAAGGCCAGTCCGCGCTGGGCTTCACGCAGTGACTTGGCGGCCAGGGCGCGCTGGATGATATACTGGTTAAACCCCCAGTAATAAAGATTGGCCACCCATAACCCCCCGATGAGTACCCCGATTCCGGGCAAATTAATGTACTCCGGGTGGTCGCGTGAGAGAATCATGTTGAATTTATCCCCGGCTGAATTGTATACGTGACCGAGGCCATTGATGACTCCTCCGTCGGGTGTTACATAATGCAGGGCGATCATGGTGGTGATCATGCCTCCGATAACCAGCAGGGTCACCTGGATCACATCCGTCCAGGCCACCGCTGACAACCCTCCCCAGAGGGAGTATGCAGCGGCAAACAGGGCCAGCCCGATGATGAACCCGAAGGTCATGGAGCCGTCTCCGCTCCCGATAATGGTGTCAAGGGCCATGGCACCCAGAAATAACACAGAGGTCAGATTCACAAAAATAAACAGGCAGATCCAGAAAACGGCCAGAATGGTTTTCAGGTTGGTGTTGAAACGTTGTTCAATGAACTGGGGGATGGTAAACAAGCCTTGTTTGATGAATACGGGCAGCAGAAATTTGGCCACTACGATCAGCGTCAGTGCGGCCATCCATTCATAAGAAGCAATGGCCAGCCCGATGGCAAATCCGGATCCCGACATTCCGAGAAATTGTTCGGCCGAAATGTTGGCTGCGATGAGCGATGCGCCAATGGCCCACCATGGCAGGTTTTTGCTGGCCAAAAAATAGTCGGTGGTCGTTTTCTTCTGTCCTTTTTTGGTTCTGGAAACCCACAGTCCCACAGATAAAATGACCATGCCATATACGGCAAAGATGATGTAATCAAGCGTTTCGAACTGCCCCATGATGATTTGCTTTTTTGTTTAAGCAAATATATCAAAATGATCGGGTCGATTCTCTAAAAGATACGGATATTCCCATATTAAAATGCAGGGGCAGCCCGGGGTAGAAATAACGCGGAGGCCCGCCAAATGAGGGGGCATTGACCAGGATCATGGACGGATAGTGCCGGTCCAGGAGGTTGTTGGCGCGAATATAAAGGTCGGCTTCCCACTGATGGGAAATTTCACGTTGATATCCCAGGGTAAGATCAAGTAATCCGTAGGATGAAGTAACCCGGCTGTTGGCGTCATTCATGGCCATTGGGCCCACAAAACGCCATCCTGCTGTAGCATAAAAACCGGCTGACCATTCATTGTGAAGGCTGGCATAAAACACTTGTCGCGGCACACCGGGGAGGCGGTTTCCCGAATAGTCTTCATCCTTATCGGTAAAGTCGGTAAAATAAAAGTGGTTATATGCATAGTTGGCGCGAAGGGATAGTTCTGCCGGTAATTGATTATTGTTTCGCCGATAACCGAGGATGATCCATTGGAGTTCTGCTTCCAGCCCCCTGTGAAGTGATTCCCCGGCATTTTTTCCCACCCATGCATCCTCACCAACCCTTTCTGCCACCAAAAGGTCACGAACCTGCATGTGGTAGAGGCTGAAATCGTAATACAGACGGTGGTCTTCTGTCTGCCCCCTGAAACCCATTTCCAGGTTCCAGCTTTTTTCCGGAAGGATGTCCGGATTGATCTCACCCCCCGGGGTAAGTGTTTCCGAGAGGGCAGGGGGAGAGAAGCCGTGGCTGATGGTAGCAAAAGCTGTGTGGTTGCTATGGTATTTGTAAGCGGCACTGATACGGGGCGAAAAGATGACTCCATAATCATAGCGACCTGACCTGTTTTGCTGACCTGAGTGAAAACCATCCCTGTAATCGATCGTGGAATAATTCAGATTAACTCCCGAAGACAGGTTCCATTGACCCAGCCCCGCATCTGCCTGGACAAAGAGGTTGACCGTGGTCACTTTTTCCCGGTTATCGCTCAGCTGGCCGCCCTGTATCCCCTCACCACCGATGTTCTCATGGTTGCTGTAACGGTAATCTTCAAAAAACAGTTCACCGCCTCCTGAAAACTCAAATTCTGCAGCTGGGGCATTATGGTGACGGCGGACATTGAACCTGCTTCCGGCCGTGTGTCTTTCTTCGTAAAACACGTCAAAAGGACGCATTTCTTTTTCATCATGCCAGATGCCAAACAGGCTGATGTCTGCC
>PWHO01000176.1 GCA_003555385.1 Bacteroidales bacterium | reverse complement strand
TGTAAGTGGTTTAAAATGTGGGTGGTACCACCCGGAATCGAACCAGGGACACACGGATTTTCAGTCCGTTGCTCTACCAACTGAGCTATGGTACCGTTGGCTTTGGAACTGCAAATGTATAAAAGATTTTGTTATCCCAAAGGGTTTTTTTCCGTTTTATTCGTTGTCCCTGTTTTTTGGTTACCTTTGCCCCTCGTTAGTGGCGTGGGACCCCTTTGGGGTTGACGGGTAAACGAGTTGTCCTGCTGTTAGTAACGTTTGACCCCTTCGGCGTCGGCAAACAGTTTAGCACCTCCCGGGGTCTGGGAACGTGAGACCCCTGCGAGGTCGCAACCCTAAGGTGCGAACCGTCGCAACTAACAACTAACAACCAAGGGTGCGAAGCACCCGTTAACTGTGAGGGGCGTCAGCCCCGAACAAACCAACAACTAACAACTGAGGGGGCGCAGCCCCCGACTAACTAACAACTGAGGGTGCGAAGCACCCGTTTAACCAACAACTATCAATATCAACCTGATTATTGACATCGGCAACACCCTCACCAAGGCGGCCATTTTCAAAGATGACCACCTGGAGGAGCTTTGGACGGGCCCGGATGTGAACCGGGATGCGATCCGGGGGCTGGTCAATAAGTATGGGCCGAAAGCGGTGATTGTATCTACGGTAAGGGGATCCGGTGATGGTCATGAACCCCGGAATGGTCATGAACCCCGGGCAAGCGCGAACCAGGATCACAGCCCGGTGCCGCGGGCAAGCGCTGACAAAACTGGCGGCCCGGCGAATTACGCATCCCGCGAAAGCGGAACCGCATCGCACACCCCCGGCGGAAAGGGCCCAGACGCCCTGCAGGGGCAGCACGCAAATGGCCCGGAGGACAGCCCGGTGCCGCGGGAAGGCATTAGCCAGCCTGACAGCCCGGCGAATCACCCATCCCGCGGAAGCGGACATCCGAACGATTCCCCCAGGAAACCCCTCGCAACTCCACCCCCACCTCCTGAACTGAACTTCCTGCAGCAACAAGGCCTCCCGATCCTGGTGGCGGGCGTTCATTTGAAACTGCCCATTACCTTATTATATAAGACCCCGGAAACTTTGGGCAGCGATCGCCTGGCCTCGGCGCTGGCCGCTACGGTTTTCTTTCCGAAAGAAAACACCCTGGTGATCAATGCCGGAACCTGCCTGACCACTGATTTTGTGACGGAAAAGGGCGAATATCTCGGGGGAAGCATTGCACCCGGTTTGCAGATGCGGCTTAAGGCGATGCATCATTTTACCGGAAAGCTGCCGCTGATTGAATTGAATGAATCGATTACCGATTTGCCCGGTCAAACTACCGAGAGCTCCATGCTGGCGGGTGTTACGACCGGTATGGTCGCAGAAATTGACGGCCTCATCGAAATTTGGCGAAAAAATATAAGTTTTTTTAACGTTATTTTGAGTGGAGGGGATGCAATTTTCTTTGACAAAAAACTAAAAAATAGGATATTTGCAGTCGACAATGTCGTCCTGCATGGATTGAATTTAATGCTTAAGCATAATGTACAACACCTTTAGAATCACCTTTATTGCGGCTATTCTTTGCGCCGGAAGTCTGCTTTTGCCCCGCCAGGAAGCAATGGCGGGTGCGCGCATCAACATGCCATATTCCATGTTCGGTGTTGGAGAGCTCCGGTTCAATAACTATTTCCAGAATTTGGGAGGCGGTGGTTTAAGCCTTGGTTATAAGAGTAATATGTCGGTCAACGATGTGAACCCGGCATCTTATTCGGGTTTTGACAGCCAATCCTTTGTGTTTGAAACCACCCTGTTTTCCCATTTTTATGAGCAGAAAACACAAAATATCAAGCAGCAATCGGATTTCCTTACACTGGGCCAACTCTCTCTTGGTTTTCCAGTGACCAGCTGGTGGTCTTTTGCCGCCGGGCTGAAGCCTTATAGTTCTGTGGGGTATCAGATCCGGGATGCCCGCCAGGAGGAGGCCGGTTCAGTAAATTACATATATGAGGGCAGCGGAGGGCTGAATCAGGTGTTCCTGGGCAGTGCTTTTGAATTTCTTCCCGGTTTTTCGGCCGGTGTGAATATGTCCTACATTTTCGGGGATATCAACAATGAAACTTCTGTGTTGTCGGACTCCGTTGGTGTATATCGCACCAACCTGATCAATACCGACAGGGTAAGGGGCTGGCTCATGGGTGTCGGGCTTCAGTATACGCACGAGGTATCTCCCGAACGGAATATTACATTCGGTGTTACAGCCGGGAACCAGACAGATGCCACAGTGGACCGATCGGAAACTTTGCGCCGTTCGCTTCCCGGGGTGCTTGATTATGACACGATTTCTTACAGGGAGTTTGATGAGGGGACTTTGACGCTGCCTGCCTACTGGGGCGCCGGGTTTTTTGCCAAAATCAATCCCAGCTGGAGTACAGGGATGGATTTTCAGTGGCAAAACTGGGAGTCTTATGAAATCATGGGAGAACAGGAAGACTTCAACAACAGTTACCAGCTTGCCGCGGGGGTGGAGTTTACACCCACCAGAGAGACCTATACAAACATCTTCCGGCGAATTCGTTATTCGGCCGGGTTGCGTTATGGACAGGCCCATTTCCAGCCCGATGCCGACCCCCTGAATGAGTTTGGCATAAGTTTTGGACTGAACATACCGGTCAGAAGAACTTTTAATGGAGTAACCATTGGCTTTGAGTACAGCCAGCGTGGATCTGACGACGGCCATTTGATGCAGGAAGACTTTTATCGCCTGAACGTTGGCATCAACATCTACGAACAGTGGTTTATCAGAAGGAGGTTCTACTGATTTTAAAGGGAAAATCCCGCATACCATCATAACCAACAACAATAATTAAAACAGATGAAAGCAATGAAACTTTTCGCACTGACCGCCGTGGCTCTCTTCCTTTCCGCGGGCATCAGTTTTGCAGAAACTAATTCAGCTTATGCCGGCTCTGAAGCCGCCGATATGAGCGTTTACCTGGAACAGGACAGGGACGACCGCTATGGTGAAGACAGCGTTCAATGTGTCAGGAACTGGTCGTTATACGCTGAATATTACCGGCAGAGGAATTACGAGATGGCTTTTGAGCCATGGAAGTACTTGTTTGAGGACTGCCCGGCAGCCACTGTCAATATATATATCCATGGTGCCAACATGATGAAGTATTTTTACCAGGAAGCCGAAACCCCCGAAGAGCAGGAAGCCTGGGTGGACAGCCTGATGACTTTGTACGATCAGCGCATTGAGTATTTTGGCGAGAAAGGCCGGGTGCTCGGACGTAAAGCGGCTGACATGTATCAGCTTCAGCCCAATCGTGTGGATGAGCTCATTGAGATGACCGAAGAGTCTATTGAACTTCGCGGCATGCAGAGCAGTGCGGATGTGTTGCTGATCAACATGCAATCGGTGATCCGCACGGTGGAAGCCGGAACGATGGATCCTGCAGAGATTATTTCCCGCTATGAAAGGGCCATGGAGATCATTGAATATAACCTGGAGAATAATCCGGAAGAGGAGCGCTTTTACCGTCCCGCCAAAAACAATATTGAAAGAATGTTTGAGCCGTATGCCACTTGTGATGCACTGGTAGGCATGTTTGAAGGCCGGTACGAAGAAAACCCTGAAGACCTTGAACTCCTGGAGCGGATTACCGAAATGCTCGACAATGCAGGATGTGCCGATACCGAACTCTTTTATGAAGCCACCCGCAGTTTGTATGCGCTGCAGCCGGATGCCGAATCGGCCTTCCTGATGGGACGTCTGGAAATTGAACGTGAAAATTTTGAATCGGCAATCGATTATTTTGAACAGTCTATTGATCTTTATGTCGAGGATTGCCCCGATGAGAACCAAAGCCGTATTTTCACCGCTTACAGGATTATGGCTGAAACCAGTTACAGGGAGCTCAACCGTAAGGCCAGGGCACGGACCTATGCCAATGAAGCCCATGAGGTGGATCCCACCGATGGCCGTCCGCTGATTCTGATCGGTGAAATGTATGCCGCAAGTTCAGACCAGTGCGGAGACGATGAGTTTACCAAAAAAACCGCCTATTGGGTGGCTGTGGATAAGTTCCAGGAAGCTGCCCGGGCAGCCGAAGACCCTTCTGTGCAGGATCGGGCACAGCAACTGAGCAATACTTATCGCCAATACTTCCCCAACAATGAAGAGATCTTCTTCCATGGATACAGCGAAGGGGACTCCTACAGGGTGGGATGTTGGATCAACCGCAACACGACCATCAGAGCCAGATAGTAACGCATTTACATGGCGAACAGCATTCGATACAAAAGCATTGCTTTCCTTTTCGGGATGGCAATGCTTTTTTCATGTCGGAGCGATCTGCAGGCCATCCTGCAGCGCATTAATTAGCTGACCCGCATTTGAGGAAGGGCCGGTGGAGTCGGTTAACCGGTGGATTCGGTTAAATGGAAAGTTCTGCACACCATCATAACCAACAACGATAACAAAAAGATGAAAGCAATGAAACTTTTCGCACTGATCGCCGTGGCGCTCTTCTTTTCTTCGTGCGCCAGTCTTTCCGAAACAGATTCAACCCATACCGGCAATGAGGACAACGATATAAGGGTTCAGCCGGAACAGGACAGGGACGACCGCTATGGGGCGGACAGCGTTCAATGTGTCAGGAACTGGTCGTTATACGATGAATATTACCGGCAGAGGAATTACGAGATGGCTTTTGAGCCATGGCTCTACATGTTTGAGGACTGCCCGGCAGCCACTGTCAATACATATATTCATGGTGCCAACATGATGAAGTATTTTTTCCAGGAGGCCGAAACTCCTGAAGTGCAGCAAGCCTGGGTGGACAGCCTGATGACGTTGTATGATCGGCGCATTGAGTATTTCGGCGAGAGAGGCCGGCTGCTCGGACGTAAAGCGGCTGACCTGTATCAGCTTCAGCCCGATCGTGTGGATGAGCTCATTGACATGACCGAGGAATCCATTGAACTTCGCGGCATGCAGACCAGTGCGGATGTATTGCCGATCAACATGCAATCGGTGATCCGCAAGGTGGAAGCCGGGACGATGGATCCTTCAGAAATTGTTTTCCGCTACGAAAGGGCCATGGAGATCATTGAATATAACCTGGAGAATAATCCGGAAGAGGAACGCTATTACCGTCCTGCCAAAAACAATATCGAAACGATGTTTGAGCCGTATGCCACTTGTGATGCACTGGTAGGCATGTTTGAAGGCCGGTACGAGGAAAACCCGGAAGACCTTGAACTCCTGGAGCGGATGACGGAAATGCTTGATAATTCAGGATGTACCGATACGGAACTCTTTTATGATGCCACGCGTAGTTTGTATGCGCTGCAGCCGGATGCCGAATCGGCTTTTTTGATGGGACGCCTTGAGCTTGAACGTGAAAATTTTGAATCGGCAATCGATTTTTTTGAACAGTCCATTGATCTTTATGTCGAGGATAGCCCTGATGAGAACCAAAACCGTATTTTCACCGCTTACAGGATTATGGCTGAAACCAGCTACAGGCAGCTGAATCGTATGGCCAGGGCACGGACCTATGCCAATGAAGCCCATGAAGTGAATCCCAACGATGGCCGTCCGCTGATTTTGATTGGCGAGATGTATGCAGACAGTGCCGACCAATGTGGCGACAATGAGTTTACAAAGCAAACCGCTTATTGGGTAGCTGTGGATATGTTCCAGGAAGCTGCCCGGGCAGCCGAAGATCCCTCTGTAGAGGATCGGGCACAGGAATTGGTTACTGTGTATCGCCAGTACTTCCCCATTAGTGATGATATTTTCTTCCATGGACACAGCGAAGGAGATTCTTACAGGGTGGGATGCTGGATTAACCGGAATACGACGATCAGAGCCAGATAGCAACGCATATATATGGTGAACCACATTCGATACAAAAGCATTGTTTTCCTTCTTGGGATGGCCCTGTTGTTTTCATGTCAGAGCGACCTGCAGACCATTGATGAGCTGACCCGAATCGACGAAGGGCCGATGGAGTCGGTATTTAATGTGGAGATGGTCTACTCGGACGAGGGGCATACCCGGATGATCCTGAATGCGGAGCAAATGGACCGTTACGAGGGGGAGGAGCCTTACCTGGAAATGCCCAGAGGGTTGCAGGTACAGTTTTACGATACGCTCGGAAACGAGACCTCCAGTATGTCGGCCAAGTATGCCATCAGTTACGACGATCCGGAGGTCGTGGAGGCTCGCAATGATGTGGTGGTGATCAATGAGGCCGGGGAACGCCTCAATACCGAACAATTAACGTGGAATCAGAAGGAGGAAACCATTTATTCTGATAAATTTGTAAAAATTACCACTGAAGATGAGGTCCTTTACGGGGAAGGGCTTGAGTCGGATGAGCGTTTCGACCGATGGAAGATCACCAGCCCCAGAGGCACGTTCCAGGCGGAAACCCGCCCGCGGGGCGAAGGGGAGGAGATAAGGGAGGCCGACCCCGCGGGAGAGGAGCAGCCGCAGGAAGTGACCCCGGAAGAAGCCCCCGACCCGGATGAGGAGCGGTCGCCCGCGGCGGAACCGGTGGACGAACCTTTGCCGGATGAGGAGCGGTCGCCTGCAGGGAACATGGAAGAGCGTCCCGACCCCAACGGGGAGAATGAAGACACAACAGAGGAAACCCAAAGCACAGATCCTGTACAATGACAATTATTCTGGTCAGTTTGCTGTTTTCTGCATTTTTTTCCGGAATGGAGATTGCCTTTGTTGCGGCCAATAAGCTGAAAGTGGAGGTGGATAAGCAGGGGGGCAGATTTGCCGCCAAATTGCTGTCCCGCTTTGTCCGTTCCGAGTCCAGCTTCATTTCCACCATGCTGGTGGGAAACAATATCGCCCTGGTAATATATGGTATTGCCACGGCGGCCATGCTTGAACCCTTCCTTTACCGCTTTTTGCCCGCTCCTGTCAGCGGTGAACTGCTTGTTTTCCTGCTGCAGACTCTCATGTCCGCCCTGGTGATCCTGATCTTTGCGGAGTTTCTGCCCAAAAGTCTTTTCCGCATCAATCCCAACCGTTTCCTGGAGGTTTTTGCCCTGCCCGTAACGGTGATCTATTATATATTGTATCCCATCATCAGTTTTACCATGGCTTTGTCCAACTTCATCATGAAGCATGTGGTGGGCGAGGATGCATCTTCGGATAAAAGGGTGTTTGATGCCATTGATATGGACAATTTCCTGAAGGAGTTCGGTGAATCCGGTGATGAGGAAAGCGGGGGGCAGCGGGATATCCAGCTTTTCCGCAATGCCATTGAGTTTCCG
>PWHO01000007.1 GCA_003555385.1 Bacteroidales bacterium | reverse complement strand
GGATGCCGAAGGCCACTCCCAATAAAATAATTGCCGTGATCATCAGCAGGCTTTTTTCTGTGATTTCAACAACGAATTCCAGGTCGGGTGCCAGTTCCTTCCAGGTTCTTACGGTTAAGTCCGGGTATTGTTGCCTCAGGGGTTCTGAAATATCTTCAAGCAGGTCTTCCTGCTGCAGCAGAATGGCTATTTCGGTAAAGATCTGGCCATTGCCGATAATTTCGCTGATGTCATCGGATTTGATGAAAACCACCCCCTTCTCGAAAGCCGTCGCGGTAGCCTGAAATATTCCTTCTACCCGGAATGAAGCATGGATGAGGTCTCCGTCTGTGTCCTGGAAGGTGAGCACAATGCGCGACCCGACACTGCTCTGCATATCTTCAGCGAGTTCCCGGCCTATGACCACCGACGGCAATCGCCCCTCTTCGGTGAAGTAAGTCCCTTCTACGATCTGTTCGTTAAAATTGGTGGTCTCGATTTCACGTTCCGGGATAACACCTGTTATACGCACACCGGCCGTGAGGTGGGGAGAGGCTGCCATGCCATCCAGGCTGGTTCGTTCAGCAACTGACTGCACGCCGGAAATCGACCGGGTTTCTTCTGCGATGCGCCGGGCATCCGGAATCAGGTGTCTTACCTCCCGGTCGGCGATGAAATCCGGGTGATGCAACTGAATATGGGATAGCTGCTTTTCAATGCTTTCTTCGATGGTCTGGTTCATCAGTCCCATATAGGTCGCCGATATGAAATTACCGCCGGTCAGACCCAGTGCAATGGCCACCATGATCACCAGGCTGCGTTTTTTATTCCGCCAGATATTCCGCCACGCTATTTTAAATAGTATCCACATCTTGGTTGTTTGCTGTCATTTTATTTTTTCCTTACCGTTCCGCAGGCAGTGAAAAAGCAGGCTTACGGATGGGAGGTTTTGTAAATTTAACTTCTGGTTGCACCCAGTACATCCATCACAAAAATTTTACGCATGGAATAAAGCCCGATGAATAAGGTGATCACGAAAACGATGATGCCCTGGGTCATGAATATGCCGGGGCTCATGATGAACCTGAATGCCGGTTCCATGCCGAAGCTATGCATGTAATCAGCCATCCCGCCTGACAACCTGATGGGGAAGCGGTGAAATATATAAACCAGGGGAATGCCGGCTGTGATCCCGGTGATTACTCCGAGCAGACCTATGATCACGGTCTCTATGAGGGTTACCATGGCCAGCTTATAGCGCTTCATCCCGAGGGAAAGCAGGATTCCGAACTCACGCATCCGTTCATACAGCATGGTGAGGATGGTGCCGAAAATGCCGAATCCCACAATAATATAAAAGACCCAGGTGATGAGGCTGTATACCAGGCGTTGCATTTCCATCAGCTCTACCATGTCCGGGACAATTTCTTCCCATGTCCGGACGGCATACCACTCCTCATCCAGTTTTTCCTGGATATGTGCTGCCAGTTGATGGATCTGATCCTTTCCATCGGTCATGATCAGCAGGTTGGTGAGCCTGTTGCCGGCAGCAAAATACCACTGGGCGACCTCCAGGGGCAGGTACACCATGGTATTGTTTTGTTCCGGTATGCTGAATTCAATGATGCCGCCTACACTGAACTTTCCTGTGGCACTCACGGCCTGAAAGCCCTGGCCGATCAGTACAAGGGTGTCTCCGATGCCAAGGCTGAGCAAATCTGCCAATCCGGCCCCCACCACTGCATATTCATCATCCTGGCCGAACATCTCACCCTGTACCATATTTCCTGAAAGATCCCTTAATTGATCCTCCTGCTCTGGTACAATGCCGTTGACCATGGCCGGCCTGGTCGACATTTCTTTGGCTGCAAGTGAAAACCCACGGATCCGGGGAACTGTGTATTGGATCTCATCCTCAAAATGTGCGAGTGCCTCACGAACCTCTTCCCCATACTCAAAAATGTGATCCATGGAAGGTTCATCCAGGTAAATGGCATCCTGTACCTGAAGATAGCCGGTGTCCTGGCGGATCATTGACTCTGTCAGTTGCTCCTGAAAACCGCCCATGAAAGACAACAGGGCCACGGCCAGCAGGTAGGTAAAAAGCACGGAGCTGACCGTGATCAGGGTACGGCGTTTGTTACGCCAGAGGTTTCGCCAGGCAAGTGTGAACAGGATGGCCATAGGTTAGTCTCTGTCAAAAGCTTCGTCTTTGTCTACCGCGCCGTCGACCAGTGTTATTACCCGGCGCGCCCGGTCAATTACCCGTTGATCGTGGGTGGAAAAAATCAGGGTAATGTTTTCTTCTTTATTGAGGCGGGCCATGATATCCAGCAGGTTGAAAGCCGATTCGGTGTCGAGGTTGGCCGTGGGTTCATCGGCCAGAACGAAATCGGGTCTGGATGCAAGGGCCCTTGCCACGGCCACACGCTGTTGCTGTCCGCCTGAAAGCTTATTGGGTCGCACATCCAGCTTGTCGCTCAGCCCAACCTGTTCCAGCATTTCTTTGGCCCTTTTGTTCATCTCTTCTTTGGGCCTTTTCTGCAACAGCATAATAAAGGAAACATTTTCCGTGGCCGTTAACACGGGGATCAGGTTGTAGGCCTGGAAAACAAAACCAATGTGTTTCAGGCGAAAATCGAACATCTGGCTTTCTTTCATGGAAGCAATGTCCACATCATCAATGATTACGTTCCCTTTTGTGGGTTTATCCAAACCGCCGATCACATTCAGGAAAGTGGTTTTGCCGCTTCCGGACGGACCGACAATGGCGGTAAACTCTCCCTCTTTGAACTCAAGGCTGATATCTTTCAGCGCTTCCACTGGAACGGCGGTGTTTGTGTAGGTCTTTGACAACCCGTTGGTTTTGATTAC
This sequence comes from Bacteroidales bacterium, assembly GCA_003555385.1. Classification (GTDB taxonomy): domain Bacteria; phylum Bacteroidota; class Bacteroidia; order Bacteroidales; family UBA7960; genus PUPG01. The sequence continues at coordinate 4,514 of PWHO01000007.1, read as the reverse complement.
GGTTTTCATTGGCTCATTGTTTAGTCATAATTTGTTGGTTATTCTTCTCTGACTGCTTCGGCCGGGACAAGGCGAATGGCTTTCCAGGCCGGGTAACAGGCTGCCAGGATGGCAAAGGCCACGATTACCAGGGCTACCTGGAAATAGAATGCCGTGTCCAGTTCCGGGTAGATCACGGATGCGTATCCAAAATCCCCCATTCCTTCCCCACCGAAAGCGGCGATATCAACACCCCTGTTGTTGAGATACCTTATCATTCCCCATGAAAGGACCAGCCCGGCTGTTCCTCCGATGATGGCCAGTATGGTGGTTTCAAAAACGATCATGCCAAATACTTTGGCTTTTTTCATGCCAATGGCCATCAGGATACCCAACTCCCTGACCCTTTCCAGCACTGACATCAAAATGGTATTGAGCAAGCCGAATGATACACCCAGTATTATAAGGCCTACTATCCAGATCAGGTTTTGGTTCAGGAACTCCAGGGAGTAGTAAAGGGAAGGCTGCATGTCGGCCCAGTGACGGACAGAGATATCGGGGTAGGTATTCTGCAGCTCGCCTGAAACCTTTCGGTACGTATCCACATCATGCAAAACCACCGCAATTTCCGTGACTGCCTCCTGATCTCCGATCAGTTCGTTAAGGTCATCTGAGCGAACAAACAGATTTCTTTTTTCAAAAGCGGTGGAGGTCACCTCATACAAACCTTCTATGCGGAAAGAAGCACTTACCATCTCACCCGCTACGTCCTGGAAGGTCAGCACGATGCGTGATCCAACCTCCACATTCAGTTCATCGGCAAGTTCTTTTCCGGTAATGACCGATGGCAAACGACCGGGTTCGCTGAAATAGCTCCCGGAGCTAACCAGGTTGCCGAGGTCTGTGGTGGCTGTTTCCAATTCCGGATCCACTCCCTTGATCCGAACCCCTGTATTCATGTTGGCCGAGGCAGCCATTCCGTCGAAAACAATTCGGGGCGAAACAACGGCTACCTCCGGATGTTGGGAGATTTCCCCTGCCACTTTTAAACCGTCTTCGATGCGATAATGGGCTTCCGGGTTGGCGATGAATTCGGGATGATGCAACTGGATGTGCGAAACCTGATGCTCCACGGTTTCTTTGAAATTCTGCCGTTCGACGCCCAGGCGGATCGCGGCCGAAAAATTCCCTCCGAGTACTCCGAGGACAATGGCAATAATGATCACCAGGCTGCGGGCACTGTTTCGCCAGATATTTCGCCAGCTGATTTTGACTAACATCATATGATTGGGTTTATCGTTAATGTTTGCTTCATGCCGAGTGAACCATATCCATTCGAAGAACCCTGGTAACGGGGTAGAGTCCGACGATTAATGCGATAAAAAAGATCACCATCCCCTGGTAAATGAAGATTTCGGGGGCAATGGAAAAAGACAATATAGGCTCAATGCCCATGTCAATCATAATTTCTCCCAACTCGTCAGCGAGCCGGACGGGGTTAAAATGAAGCCTTAAAACGATCAGGAATCCGGCTGTCACCCCTGCCAAGACTCCTAAAAAGCTTATGGCCAAGGTCTCTATCATGCAAATTGCAGCCAGCTTAACCCGCTTTAACCCGATGGAAAGCAAAATTCCGAATTCGCGCAGGCGTTCGAACATCATGGTCATGATGGTGCCAAAGATCCCGAATCCTACGACGATGTAAAGCACCCAGGCAAATACGGCCACCTGTGCTTCCCGCGCTTCGAAGGCAGCCAGCTTGTCGGGCATCAGCTCTTCCCAGGTTTTTACCGCATACCATTCCGGGTCCAGTTGGCTTTCCAGGTTTTTTGCCAGCCGGGGTACGAGGTCTTCATCCTCTGTCATGATGATCAGGTTGGTCAGGCGATCCGGTGCTGCAAAATAGTATTGGGCTTGTTCCAGCGGGAGATATACCATGGTGTTATTCTTTTCGGGCATAAAAAACCGGATGATCCCGCCGATTTTATAGGTTCCTACCGCTGTCATTCCCTGAAAACCCTGCCCCAGCAGCACCAGTGAATCACCCACCTCCACCTCCAGCAGGGAGGCAAGGCCTTCGGCGATCACGGCATATTCATCGCCTGAGTCAAACATTTGTCCGCTTGTTATGTTGGATGACAGGTTATTCATCCGGTCTTCCTTTTTCGGATCAATGCCGTTCACCATCACCCCGCGCGTACCCATATCTTTTGCGGCCAGGGAGAACCCCTGTATGCGCGGTACCGTATAGCTGATCTCCTCCTCAAAAGCGGCGACGGCATCCTTTACTTCATCTCCGTACTCCAGTGCATGATCCATGGAAGGTTCGTCGTGGTACAGCACATCCTGTATCTGCAGGTAACCCGTGGTGTTTCTCACAATGGAATCCACCATTTGTTCCTGCATGCCGCTGATCATGGACATCAGTACAATGGCCAGGATGGTGGCGAACATCACCGAACTGAGTGTGATGAAGGTGCGCCTTTTTTTTCGCCAAAGGTTTCGCCAGGCAAGTGTCAGTAATGTTTGCATTGTTTGTTAGTTATTTGGTTGGTTTGTCGGCGCTGCGCGCCTCCGGTTGTTAGTTGTTGGTTGTTAGTTCTCATGGGCAGTGTGAGGGGAAGCTGCCAATGGCCTGGGAAATGGGCCAGGCAGTTGTTGGTTCTCATGGGCAAAGTGCAGGGAAAGTTGCCAATGGTTTGGGAAACGGCCCATGCGGTTGTTGGTTGGTTGGTTAATTAATTGGGTTCATGGTTAATGGGTTCAGGGGTTGATTTGGGTGAGGTTTTGGGTGGAAAAGAAGTCCTCGGAAATGTCGATGCCAAAATCCGCCTGGTGGGTGGTAATGACTGTCCGCTGATTGTCTTTGCCGGCGGGAACCACCTCCATAATTGCGGGAATTGTGCGACCCCCCATTGTGCTGAACTCCCTGAAATAAATGGTGTTTACAAGATTGTCACGCTCATCGTAATTTTCAGAACGGACCGGCAGCGTATGCTCCTTGCTGATGTATTGTATCGATTTTTCGTATACCACAGGATTGTCCGGTTTGGGGATCAGTTCAATGACATAGCACAGATGGCCGTCCGCTTCTTCTTCACCGAGCAGTTCATGGGTATAGTCGTCTGCCAGCGAACTGGCATTCACCAGGTCGTCGTTGGTAAAATCAGATCCCATCCATGACTGAGACATCATAGAGGGGGGCATTTTGACGGTGCGGTCGATGTTTGGCTGATAATTCCAGATTTCATTGCCTCTTTTCAGAAATGCCGTGCCTTCATCCCGGGCGGGGGCTGTTACGTATACCAGGGAATAGTCATCGCCCAGAGCCCAGGAACGCATGCTTATTTCGCGTGTATACCTGGGCCGCTCGATCTTCATACTCATCTCGTTGTAGGACGCCTCGCCCCGCATATTCTGTTCAACTTCCCGCATGATCTCCTTTGGATCCTGTGCAGCCAGGGAGATTGACAAAAGCATGGTTGCAGAGAGAATCAAAGTAGTTTTCAGGATGGTGTAAATTGTTTTCATGGCAATGTGGTTTTATGTTGTCTTTGATTTTTCTTCCCAGCGTTTGAGCATGGCCGGAAATTCTTCAATGATAAAATCGTAGAATTCACTGGCTTCCCGGAGCCATTGTGCGGCGTTGTCTTTCGTGCTGGATCGGAGGGTAAGCCCTTTTTTGAACATGTTGTTCATGATCCCGATCATCTCCAGGCGTTCGGAAAAATAGGCCTTCCAGTCCATTTCAGGGGAAAGCATATAATATGTTTTTCGTTCGCCGGGAATTGTTAACGGTTTGACAAACCCAATCTGCAATAACATTTTCAGGTTGGTGCTGATGGAGCTTTTTGAGGCTTGCAGTGCTTCGGTCATTTCACTGAATGACACTTTTTCTTTGTCAGTAACCATCAAATAGCCGAGTATTCTGCCCGACATTCTTGTTACGCCTAGTCTTTCAAACAGCAGGCCGTTATCTTCTATAAAGCGATCTCTTTCAGTATCTAATGACATATTTATTTGGTTAGTCGGCGCTGAAGCGCCTTATGGTTGTTGGTTCTCATGGGCCGTGGTTCGGGAAAGTTGCCGATGGTTTGGGGAACGGCCCATGCAGTTGTTAGTTTGTCGGGGGCTGACGCCCCCTCCGGTTGTTGGTTAATTGGGTTAACGGTTTGTTTTTCCGGACAAAATTAAAAAGTTTTTTTGGTTCGGTCAATACCGAAATAAAAGAATAACAAAAAATTAGGTTTTTTGGTTCGGTCAAGACTGAACAAAACGGATGCCAAAACTTGTCGGAGTCTGACAATTAGTTTGTTCCATTAAGTGTATGTATTTCAGGGGTACCCGGGGTGGTCGCCAGTGAACAATCCTGTTCATTTTTGAACATTCGGAGTCGGAGTGGGTAAGGTGATCAATAAATGCTGGCAGGATACGGCTACTTTGTGATCACCCGGTTGAGGGCGTTGGCAAACATGCGGTGTTTGATCTTCAGGTCGCGGATGGTTTCCAGCAGGCGCATCAATACTTCGTCATCT
>PWHO01000188.1 GCA_003555385.1 Bacteroidales bacterium | reverse complement strand
CGTTTTTCACTTTCACATCCCCGACGTTGGAGGGTCAGTCCGATTTGACAAAACTTAATTTATTGGTAAAAATAAGCAATTAGAAAATTAAAAACATAGATTCGAAGATTAAAAGAAAATTTTAATTCTGTGAAATACCTGTCAAGCCTTCCATGTGGTCAAACGAACTGTTCCCTGAATCCGGAGAGCTGTTGGTTACCGGTAAGTAAAGGTTGGTTGCAGATATATAAACATGAACGATCCAGAAATTTATTTGGCAAATCCCTTTTTTCTCTTGAATTACTATCATACATTTGCAGCTTGTGCAAAACGGGGGTATATGGATAGTGCCTCCATATTATATTTCATTTTTTCGTATACCAAGGATCATTAACGATGATGACTGAGCAGGTTATACGAACGTTGAGCGAGGGAAGAGGGTTTGATTGGCGAAGTATCCCAATGTTCGTCTTCCATTGCACAGATGCAGTCAGGGGAACGATGAACTGATGGCAATTTTTTCCTGATACTCCGACTAAAACCTTCACTGCCAGCGTTACAAATTACACATGTCATTCCCGGCTGATGCAAACGGGTACACAATCATTGTGTGCCTGCCTGCAAGCGGCTTAATTATGGGTTTTAAGAAATTGCAGTATCTATGAAAGTGGAACAGCTTGTTAAGGAAAGAATTCTTGTGCTGGATGGCGCCATGGGCACCATGATCCAGCTGGAAAATTTAGGAGAACAGGATTTCAGAGGGGCTCGCTTTGACCGCCATCCATCTGACCTGAAAGGCCTGAATGATATTCTGGTGCTTACGCAGCCTGCCATGATCAAAAAATTGCACCGGCAATACCTGGATGCAGGGGCCGATATTATAACCACCAATACCTTCAATGCGAATTACTACGGACTAAAAGAATATGGCGCAGAATCGCTTGTGTATGAGATCAACCATATGGCTGCAGAACTGGCCATGGAAACTGCTGAAGAGTTTACCAAAGCAAATCCCGATAAACCCCGATTGGTTGCGGGAAGTCTTGGCCCTACCGGTAAAACAGCCTCAATGTCACCTGATATTCACAATCCGGCGTACCGGGATGTGAATTTTGACAGCTTGTCAGATGCCTACGTAGCACAGGTAAAAGGGCTTACAGATGCCGGGGTGGATATGCTGCTCGTGGAAACGGTATTCGACACACTGAACGCCAAAGCGGCACTTTATGCAATCAATAAGGTGCTCCGGGAGCAGAAAAAGCAAATCCCGGTTATGGTCTCTGTGACCATTGATGAAAGCGGCCGGAGCTTATCCGGGCAAACGGTTGAAGCGTTTTATAACTCCGTCCGTCCTTTCGGGGTCTTTTCAGTCGGGGTTAACTGTTCCTTCGGTGCAGACAAAATGTTGCCTTACCTGGAACGGCTCTCAGTGAAATCGGAGGTGGCTGTCAGTGCACACCCCAATGCCGGATTACCCAATGAACTGGGTGAATACGACCAGTCACCGGAAATGATGGCTTCACAGATTGAAAGTTTTTGCGAAAACCAATTTGTGAACATCGCAGGAGGGTGCTGCGGCAGCAGGCCGGAACATATTAAAGCAATCGCTGACCGGGTTTCCCGGTACTCCCCCCGAAGTTTTCGCATTCCTTCCAGAACTACCCGTTTCAGTGGGTTACAGTCTTTCGGGGTGAAAGACAAAACCCCGGTGGTTTATATCGGCGAAAGAACCAATGTATCCGGCTCCAGGAAGTTTGCCAGGCTGATCCGTGAAGAAAAGTACGAGGAGGCACTGGAAATGGCCCGAAGTCAGATACAGGAGGGCAGTAAGATGCTGAATATCAATCTTGATGAAGGCATGATTGATGCCCGCGAGGTGGTTAAGGTCTTTCTGAATCACCTCCAGGCGGAGCCCGATATTGTCAACCTGCCGGTGATGATAGATTCTTCTGATTTTGAGGTATTGAAAAACGGCCTGAAATGCCTTCAGGGCAGATCAGGCGTCAACTCCATCAGCCTGAAAGACGGGGAAGATCTCTTTAAAAAACGGGCAGAGGATTTGCACAGCCTGGGAGCTGTGGTGGTGGTGATGGCTTTTGATGAAAAAGGCCAGGCAGATACATTTGAACGCAAAACTGAGGTCTGTCGCCGGGCGTACCAGGTACTAACCCTGGAGCTGAACATTCCCCCGGAGGACATTGTGTTTGATCCCAATGTGCTGACCATCGGAACAGGGATTGAAGCACACAACAATTATGCAGTGGATTTCATCCGTTCGGTTGAGTGGATCAGGAAGAACCTGCCTTATGCGAAAGTAAATGCAGGTATCAGCAATGTTTCTTTTGCTTTTCGCGGGAATGATGCCCTGAGAGATACGATCAATTCGGTGTTTCTGCACCATTGTGAACAGGCAGGGCTGGATTTTGCAATTGTGCATCCTGCGAAAATTATTCCCTACCGGGATATTCCGGAAACCCTGCTTGCGCCGGTAGAAGATCTGATACTCAACAGGCGGGAGGACGCCACGGATCGTTTGGTCGAGCTTGCGGGTGAGTACCAGGGAAAAGTACAAACAAAAGAGGATGCCGATGGCTGGCGGGAATTGCCGGTTGAAGAGCGCATCGCATATGCCATGCAAAAAGGTTTTACAGGCCATATTCAGGAAGACATCAAGGAGCTGAGAAGCAAGCATGTAAAAGCCCTGGATGTTATCCAGGGCCCCCTCATGGAAGGCATGAACCGGGTGGGAGAGTTGTTTGGGTCCGGTCAGATGTTCCTCCCGCAGGTGATCAAGAGTGCCCGTTTCATGAATAAAGGGGTGGATCTGCTTAAACATGATGTGGCGCGGGAAAACAAGGCCTCTGCAGAATCATCCGGGCAGAAGAAAAAAATTCTCCTGGCCACCGTGGAGGGTGATGTGCATGATATCGGTAAAAATATTGTGTCTCTGGTACTCGGGTGCAATAATTATGAAGTGAAAGACCTGGGGGTTATGGTCCCAAAACACAGGATCCTTCAGGCCATACAGCAGTACAAACCCGATGTACTGGGCCTTAGTGGCCTGATTTCCCCTTCTCTTGATAAGATGGTGGAGGTATTGCAAATGCTGGAGACAGAGGGGCTCAGGCTGCCTGTATTGCTCGGAGGGGCAGCCACCTCATCCATGCATACTGCTGTGAAGGCTGCGCCCCATTACAGCGGCTTTGTGATGCATGTGGCTGATGCCATGCAGGGAGTGAACGTGACCAATACCCTGTTTGGGAAGGAGACAGATGCCTTTGTACAATCTGCCAGACAAAAGCAGCAGGAATTCAGGGAAAATTACAAGAGAAAGCGGACCGCTGGTAGTTTCCTGCCATTGCATGAGGCACGAAAGAAACGATTTGTCTACCAGGAAGACAAACTGGTAAAACCCCGCATGATCGGTGTCAGGGAATTTGATGATTTTGACCTGCACCAGTTAAAAAAATATATTGACTGGACCCCTTTTTTTCATGGCTGGGGCCTGAAAGGGAAATACCCTTCCATATTCGAAAAAGAGCGCGTGGGCAGTGAGGCGGAAAGATTGTTCAGGGAAGCCCTTGCTATGCTGGATGAAATTGAGGAGAAGGCACTGATCCGCCCCAGGGGGGTGATTGGTGTTTTCCCGGCCAATTCCGACGGCGATGACGTCGTGATCTATGAAAATGATCAGCGCAATAAAGAAAAAATACGTATTCCAATGCTGCGTCAGCAACAATTGCAGCAGGAAGGTTATACCCTTTCACTGGCTGATTTTGTAGCCCCTGCAAGGTCAGGTATTTTGGATTACTTCGGAGGGTTTGCCGTGACAACCGGCCTGGGCATTGATCAACATCTGAAAGAATTGAAACAGAATGGAGACAGCTATAACAGCATTATGTTCAGGTTGCTGGCCGACCGACTTGTGGAGGCCGCTGCCGAGATCATGCATGAATGGGTCAGAAAGAAATACTGGGGATATGAACCGGAAGAAAAGCTCGGGCTGGAAGACCTGATTAAAGGAAAGTTCAAGGGCATCAGGCCGGCAGTGGGATATCCGGCATGTCCTGACCATCAAACCAAAAAACACCTTTTCGAGCTCCTGGATGCAGAAAATCGTACCGGCATCAAGCTGACAGAGATCTATGCGATGAAACCTGCCAGTTCAGTGTCGGGGTTCTACCTGTCCAATAAAGCAGCCAGATATTTCGGAATAGGTAAGATCGGCAAAGACCAGCTTCAGGATTATTCCCTGAGGACCGGGCAGGATATAGACCAAACCAGAAAATGGTTGTATTTCGCCATCGATGATGATAAATAAGCACACCAAAAAATACCAATTTACATGAGAATCACAGAAATTTTTGAGCAACAACAACGTACTTTTTCATTTGAATTTTTTCCACCCAAAGATTACCAGACGGCAATCAAGTTTGGGATCAATGCCGGACAGCTGATGAAGTTATCTCCGTCATTTGTATCGGTAACCTATGGTGCAGGGGGGTGCACACAAAACAATACTTTTGATATTGTGAATCTTTTTCACAATGACCTGGGGTTTACTTGTATGGCCCATTATACTTGTGTGAATGCCACCTGGGAAAAAATTGCTTATGACATGCGAACCCTCCAGGATATGGGTATCGAGAATGTGATGCTGTTGAGGGGGGATAAACCCAAAGGAGAGAAACTGAAGGACCCCAATCCGGATGGATTCAATTATGGCAGTGACCTGATCAGTTTTGTAAAAGATCAGTATGATTTTTGCGTCGGGGCAGGCGCGTATCCTGAAAAACATCAGGAAGCGGGTAGTCTGGATCAGGATATTGAGAACCTGAAAAAAAAGGTGGATGCCGGAACCGATTTCCTGATTACCCAGATGTTTTTCGATAACAGGTATTACTATGATTTTCTCAATAAAGTGGAGCAAAATGGGATAAAATGCCGCATTATCCCCGGTATCATTCCAATTACCAATTACAAGCAAATCGAGAAGTTCAGCGAGATGTCCGGGGCCAGGATTCCTGACAAACTGAAGCAGCGGATGGAGCCTTTAAAGGATAAGCCATCAGAAATTCATAAGATCGGCCTGGAACTGGCGGTGGAACAAGTCGGGGAGTTGCTGGAAAACGATGCACCCGGGGTTCATTTTTATACCCTGAATAAATGTACAGCCGCCATTGAGCTGTATGAATCCCTTTCGCAGGATTTCAAAGATGTGAAAATGCTTTACGAGCAAAGCCTGTCTCCACACATCGCAACTCCATGATATGCCCAGTGTTGGAAATTTTTTGCCTTTAAAAAAGATTAATTATAGGGATAATTTCAGGGATTAATCGGCAAAAAACCTTGGATGTGTGAAATACTTCTTTACCTTTGTGGCACCAGACGAGGGATTTGCCTTTGTACAGCAATATCCCGGGGTTTGAGGCCATAAATACCCCAGCCTGTTCCTGATTCAACAAGGAACAAATCGATGTGATAACAGTGGGGTTCCACACGAAATCCGGAGTTCACTACCGGAACGCATCGATCCCATAAGACCCGAAGCCAACTTACATTTTGGTGCATATAGCGGAAACAGGATTGTTTCCGGGCAGCTTAAATTTCGGCACAAATCAAATAATCATTGATCAACACGAAACTTAAAATCGTAAAAGACAATACTATGGATTTAAGTAAAATTTCTCAAACCTTAATTACAGGTAAATCAGACGAGTTGAGGCAATTGATCGAAGAAGCAGTAAACAGCGATGTAAAACCTGTTGATGTCCTGAATCAGGGCTTACTGCCTGGTATGGATGCCGTAGGGCAAAAATGGAAAGCCGGTGAAATGTTCATGCCCGAGGTTCTCCGGAGTGCCAAAGCAATGAGTAAATCAATGGACTATCTGCGTCCGATGCTTAAGGAAGATGAATTGGGCAATGCGGGCACCATGGTTATCGGTACGGTGGCCGGAGACCTGCATGATATCGGCAAAGACCTTGCAGCCATGATGTTTGAAGGAGCCGGTTACAAAGTTGTCAACATCGGCATCGACCAGTCCAATGAAAGTTTTGTAAATGCAGTGAAAGAACACAAACCCAGCCTTTTGGGAATGTCTGCATTGCTTACCACCACCATGCCCCGCATGGGTGAGGTGATCAACTCACTGAAAGAAGCCGGAATCCGTGACCAGATTACGGTAATTATCGGCGGGGCACCTGTTACGGAAGAATTCGCCCAGGAAATAGGTGCTGACCTCTATGCCCCCAACGCCGGTTCGGCCGTGGAAATCACCAACGAATACCTGCAACAGAACTGATAAGTTTTCATGGCCGCAGGGCACTTCAGGATATTTTTTAAGGAAACTGTGGCGGTATAGTTGCTATAAAGACTATTCCCGGGGAGTATGCTAAACTCCCCGGAGAGTTGGTCATTTAGGTGAACTGAATTATAACATAACAAACATATAAATATGAAAATTAATCAGATGATTAACCGATCCACAAAATTTCAGGTTCTTTCAGAGGATTAGAGCGAATATATTTTGCTGCGTTGGAAGTTTTGGAAAGAACAGGCGGGATGATTTACCACGATGAAGCACTGGAGCTCTTTCGTGACAGTCATGCGGTGGTTAAAGGGAACCATGTTCGCGTTCCACCTTACATGGTGGAAGAAGCGTTGAACTTTTACCCGAGGAAGATCACCTTAAAGGGAAGGAATAAACAACGTTCACTCCATATTCAGAAAAATACGGTTGCATACGGCACAGGCTCAGATCTTCCTTTCACTTACGACAGGGAAACGGGCGAAAGACGCCGGACAGTTTACCAGGATGTCAACAATGCTGCCCGATTGGTGGATGCATTATCCAATTATGATTTTCTGATGTCGCACGGGATCGTCAGTGATGCACCCAACCCCCAGACTTACGATCGCCACCAGTTCATGGCCATGCTGGAGAAGTGCACCAAACCCATGGTGCTGACCAGTGTGGATGGTGAGGGGCTGGAAGATCTGTGGAGAATGGGTTGCCTGGTGCAGGGAGGAGAAGAAGAGTTTCGTCTGAATCCCCTGTTCGTAGCTTATATTGAACCTATATCACCACTGAAGAATGACCGTACTGCGGTAGAAAAATTACTGTTTGCGGCCGAGAAGAAGTTGCCGGCCATGTATACGCCCTGTCCAAGTTCAGGAGCGACGGCCCCTGCCACCATTGCCGGGATGCTGGTGCAATCTCTGGCCGAAACCCTGATGGCAATGGTGCTTTGCCACCTGAAAAGCCCCGGTACCCCGCTGATTATGGGAGGGGTAACCACGCTGCTTGACATGAAAAAATCTACTTATTCATACGGCGCACCTGAATTGTCGCTGGCTTCAGCAGCCAATACCGACATCTCAAAATGGCTGAATCTCCTGATGTTTTCTACAGGGGGCTGTACTGATGCCAAAATTATGGACGAACAGGCTGCAGCCGAACAGATGATGAGTT
>PWHO01000132.1 GCA_003555385.1 Bacteroidales bacterium | reverse complement strand
TAAAATTGCCGCCGAGATCACCGGAAATGCCACAAGACGCCTGGGTCATCAATTACAGGTGGCCATGGATATGGTGAACAACAGTGATGCTGACAATCTGCAGGTACGCTATCAGGAAGCCAATGAGCTGCTTAAAGCCCACCTTTTGAACGAACTGGCCACAGTGGCATCAATCTATGAATTGGTGGAAGATTCGGACCTGGTCAGCAATAATATTGAAGCGATGAAAAAAAGTATTGAGGCTGTCGGGCTGAGTCACCGTGATGGCCTGGAAGCACAGATGCAGACAAAGTCACGCATACTTGGCGTATCGCCGGTTTCATCACAGATACTCACGGAACAGGAAGAACGGGCCAGCACCCTTATCCCTTCCTATACATCCGGCACATTCAAAGGAGGGCCGAATATCCTGAATGAAAGCCTGGCGGCATTGCCGGATGAGGCAACTGAAGAGTACCCTGTGGAGGGCCGCATCGACCGGACTGAAATTGCCCGGCTTGTGAATGGAGAATATTCCATTTACACCATCAGGATCTTGCTGGATGCGCAACAGGAAGGAAAGACCAATATGCTGGATATCCTGAATTTTTTCGAGCAAATGAAAATCGCAGGATTGGTGGATTTTTAAAATTGTTTCAGCCCGTCGCAATAAAATGAGTAATTTAGCCAACGAAAACGGGCTAATTGCAGTTAAAACACCAGATATTATCCATACAAAAAGTTCTAAAATCCGATATGAGAATAGCAATAATTAGTATTATCTTTATTATTACCGTTATTGGTTGCAGGTCAACACGAGAGGCGACAGATATGAATAATGATGAAATAAATAACTGGGAGAATCCGGTAATCCAGGAAAGAAACCACCCCGGAATTGAAAAAACTTTCAGGGAGGATGGTGAAAGCCTGCATGAAAATGGTGAATTGGGGCTGAATGATTTTCTTGACCGTAAAAATTCCAAATTCAGGGAAAGCGGGATCAGCCAGGAAGAAGCCAGCAACGTTTATAATATGCTTCACGACTCCGGCATTCTTTTTAATGAGCCGGTTGGCATGCCTGATCCGGACGAGCCACGCACCCGTGAAACAGTTGATGACCTGAAAAGACGGATAGCCATCCGCAAGAAAGACGAGAACACTTATTACATTTTCTTTGTCAAAACCTCCTGTGGCTTCACTTATTTTTATGGCTATTTTGCCATGCCCGAAGAACCACAGAATCTTAACTTGCAACCTGTTGAAAGCTGGCGTGCTTCCGTACCCTGCTGACACATTTTACTTAATAATCCCTCCTAACTTAATAATTTCTCCTAATTCTTTGTTCAATGTATCCGCGCACCATTATTCTGCTATTTTTTTGCCTTACAGTCGCCTTCAATATTTACGGTCAGCATGGGGCTATTGAACAAACCGATCTGAAATACCGGCAAGAAGCCCTGAAAGAAAAATCAGCGGAGATGCTGGATGACATGGCTTTCAACAGGGAGCTGGCTCATTCCATTGCCGGTGAAAAAGGTTGGGTTACCATGCAGGTGCTTCCCAATGGTGATGTGATTTCACTGGAGGGCATAGATAAAAACGGACTGCCCGTTTACTATACCACTGAATTTAACCTTTATGCAGCAGCAACCACCGCCACTGACAAACTATGGGCAAATGGCGGCATTGGTCTTACCCTGACGGGCGGGTCTCCTTTTATGGATGGCAAACTGGCTATATGGGATGGAGGAAATGTACGCGGAGGGCACCAGGAAATCTCCCGCCGTTCTACCACAAACAACCCTGACTCTGATCTCAGCAACCACGCCACCCATGTGGCGGGTACCATGATCGCCGCAGGGGTGAATCCACTTGCCAGAGGCATGGCATATGGAGCCAATGAGATCAGGACATGGGATTTCAGCAATGACGGGGAAGAAATGACGGATGCAGCCGGAAGTCTGTTGGTTTCCAACCACTCTTACGGAAGAATTGCGGGATGGCGTTTCAACGGTGAAAGGGACGGCACAACCTCCGATCCTTACTGGGAATGGCGGGGAGATATATCTGTCAGCAAAGAGGAGGATTATGTGTTCGGTTATTATGATGCCCGGGCTCAGTTATGGGACATGATCGCATATTACTCGCCCTATTACCTGATCGTGAAATCAGCAGGCAATAACCGGGGTTCAAATGGACCTCCCGTGGGCCAACCTTACTGGCACTTTGATGAAACAGGCAACTGGACCCTGGCCAACCGCACACAGGGAATGAGCAGCAACAGCGGGTACAATACTGTTCCGGCTTATGGAAATGCCAAGAACATTCTCAGTGTGGGGGCTGTAAGCGCAATCAAAAACGGGTATCGTAAAGCCGAAGAAGTCATCGTATCGGGCTTTTCCAGCTGGGGCCCCACCGATGACGGCAGGATCAAGCCGGATATTGTGGCCAACGGAGTCAGTGTATATTCGGCCTCATCCAGCGGGGATGCAGATTACACCACAATGAGCGGCACATCCATGTCAGCCCCAAATACTTCAGGCACACTGTTTTTGTTGCAGGAACACTATCACCAGCTGAACGATACCTTTATGCTCAGCTCCACACTTAAGGGGCTGGTTTGTCATACTGCAGATGCAGCTGGGAATCCAGGCCCAGACTATGTATATGGGTGGGGGCTTCTGAATGCGGAAACAGCAGCCCGGGTGATCACCGATAACGGTAACGAAACAATTGTAGAAGAAATGACCCTTGCTTCCCTGGATACCCTGACCATGGAGGTAACTGCTTCGGGCAAGGAGCCCCTTTCAGTAACCATTGCCTGGACAGATCCGGAAGCAGATCCTTTGCCGGTTAACCAGGAAGTGTTGAACAGCCGGATCCCCCGTCTGATCAATGACCTGGACCTTCGTATCGCAGGACAGGATTCCATATTTATGCCATGGGTTCTGGACGTGGAACTCCCGGGAGCCCCCGCTGTAACCGGCGATAACGTAGTTGATAATATTGAGCAGGTGTATATCGAACACCCCGTTCCGGGCAAAACCTATTCCATCACCGTTACCCATAAAAACGACAGCCTGTTAAGAGACTTGCAGGTTTTCTCGCTGATTGCCACCGGTGCAGGTGGCAACCCTCTCCCGGCTTCAGAAGCCCGGGAAGAAAAGGGCCTGCACATTCAAAGCTTCAGCCTGAATACCCTCTCCAATCATACCGAAGACGGATGTCATACTTACCGTGATTTTACCAGTCTGCAAACCACCCTTCAGGCCGGAGGCAGGTATTCTTTTGAAGTCACGACAGGATACTGCGAAGAAGCCGGACCGCATGCCGTCAGCATATACGCAGACTGGAACACAGACGGGGAATTTGATAAAGATGAAGTTGTGGCCACTTCTGCTGTGAAGGATTCCCCGGGCAGTTTTTCGGGAACATTGGATGTTCCGCCTCACGTTAAGTCCGGATCTACGGCGATACTCCGTGTAGTTGCAAAGGAGACAGACAACCCGGATGAAATTACCCCGGATACCAGTTACCAACGGGGTGAGACACAGGATTATCTCCTCGTTTTTGATCGTGCCGATGTGGCTGTGACCATTTCAGATATTCCGGAACTGACAGGTGTACTTTGTCCTTCCGAACGTCAATCTGTGGCGGTCAGAATTAAAAACAACGGATCAGTCTCCGCAGAGAATATAGGCTTACAAGCTGTTTTGTTTAAAGAAGAACAACCTTTCGACACAATAGAAGGAGTATACTTCAGCGAACTGGAAGGACTTTCGTCAGGCATTTTCCGTTTTGCAGACACTTTTACCACATTGCCTGACGCAGAATATCTGATTGAAATATCTGCCACTCACCCCGACAACATACATGGAGATCATGTAACGCTTACGGCCGGTTTTCGGACAGGCAGCAAAAAAGATCCACCTTCAGCACAGGCCATTCTTTGTGAGGGTGAAGAGGGGACCAGGTTGTCGGCCGGGGAAGAAGGGACCATTTACTGGTACGGGGACCCGGAAGGTTCAGACCTGCTTGCCGTCGGCTCCGATCCCGTGCTTGATTACCGGCACGAATCCGGAAAGGTTTTTGCCGGCCTCAACAATTTGTATGCCGGTATCGGACCAAGGCACAAAGAGGAGCATCCATGGACAAACGGGACATACACCCGGGCCACTGCCCATCCTGTTTTTAGCGCCCATGTGCCGTTGGTTATAAGATCAGCGAGGCTATATGCAGGTCACTCAGGAGAAGTAACCTTTTCTGTGGTCAACTATCATACCAGGGAAGTGGTTTCCATTGCCAATCTCAATGTAACTGCCACAAGAAGCACCCCCACAGATGAAGTAGGCGCCCCGGATGACCCCGATGATGAAGGCCAGGTTTATCAGTTAAACCTGGTTGTGCCCAAACCTGGCCAATACAGACTCCAGATCTCTTACGGACCACAAACCACTATATTCCGGTCAGCCGGAAACACCTCCAATCCTTACCCTTATGAAATACCCGGAGTGATGGAGATCACAGGAACCACAGCCAGCGGATCCACGGACTATTATTATTGGTTATATGATACAAAAATTGAAGCTTACGGATGTGCCAGTGAACTAAAGGCTGTCGAGGTTAAGGATGTCGATAACCCTGAAGTCAGGCTGGATGATTGGTCTTACCTGGATGAAGGCCGGCTGATACTGGATGCACGCAACCCCGGGGCCGATTACAGGTGGAGTACAGGAGCCCGCACACAAAAAATTACCCCGGTGTTTTTCGGAACTTACTGGGTGGTTGTCACCAATGAACATGGATGCCAGGCCAGGGATGAAATAAAGGTCACTGAAACGTCAGCCGAAGAACCCTTCAAAGCTGAACTCAATGTGTACCCGAATCCTGCTGATCATCTGCTCACCATTGAATCGCCGGGGCACATCAAAGCAGAGCTGTTTACCATAGAAGGACAGTTGGTCAGGATAGTCCGCCATGCGGGACAGTATACCTCAATGGATGTTTCAGATATACAAACAGGCACTTACCTGCTTCGTATAACGGATCAGGATACAGGAAAAATTGCGACTTACAGGGTAATGATCCGCTAAGCCTCTTCTCTTTCCTACATGACTGGCATTCACCAGGATTGGCCTTCACCCCGCCCCCACTATGGCAATGGCAGTGTCTGCCCGTTTATTCAGCCTGTAAAAAGCGGATCGGCTCCGATGGTGCCCTCCAGGGATTTAAGGTATTGGGATGACTCTGCCCTTTTCAGTGCTTCACGGGCATGCCGCAACCTTTTTTCCAGCGAAAGTTGTTCTGTCACCGGCTGGTTGATTTCCGCTGCCATGAATTCTTCCAGGTACTCAATCTTGCGTTTCCACAACCCAATATCCCTTTGTTGTTTTATCTTAAGCCGTTCGCGATACCATTTACTGGAAAGTACGTACTCACGCGTAAATAGTTTGCGAATTTCGGGGTCATCCACATTTTTGCCCTCAAAATGGCCATGGGCCATGATGTGCAACAGCACTTTCAAAGGCGGAATGGCTGATTCAACGCTCCCCTCCTCAAAGTACTGAAGGGCGACCCTTTGCTGTGCTTCGCAGATGTTTTTGATCCCATCCACAAAATCTTCCATGGATTGCTCTTCGGGCCTCAGCACTTCCTTTGGGAAAATACTCATGGGTTCTTCGAAGACCCTACCCAGGTATTTGAAGGCAAAGACTTCGTTGATACGGTAACCCAGCCTGCTGGCATGGATTTTTTCACCCTCATATTCAAAGTCATCCAGTTTTTCCAGCACTCCTTCTTTCAGCAGGTTTTCCGGGGTCTTTTCTTCCGGATCCAGCCTGCACCAGATCTCCGGGATCAGGATGCTAAGGTCATGGTCAAAACGATATTCGGGGCCAATATGACCGGCTGCACTGGAAAACGCATTGTAACCGGTCAGGATGTATGATACCAGGGCGTTGTTCAGGTCAGAAGTGGGCACCAGCATATTGAAAGGCCCTTTGGTCAGTGCTCCCTCTGAACCAGCTCCGGTGGTGGAAGGAGATTTCCCGGTAAGGCTGCATATGAAATCCATAAAAAGCTCGGGCAGTTCCTGGTAATGGATCGGGGCATATACGCTCAACGGACGAATTCCCCTGTCTTTCTCAGGCGGATTATTTCTTCTTCCTGGCAGTACATCATCAATAGGAAACAGCGTGGGCTTTTCAAGCGGGATCTTCCTCGCAAAGCGAATTCCCACATGAGCCAGGTAACCATCGGCCGGATTGTTAAATTCCGGACGGGCCTGCAAATACCTCGGGTTTTTTGAAATGCTGCCATCTTCAAGTCGTCTGGGGTGTGACGGGCTAATAAAATACAGCCCGCTCTCATCACTGGCTCCCTGGGTGATCAGATTCTGGATGGGTTCCGTATACTTGTCAAACTCAATGGCCTCTTCAATGATTTCCTGGCCATCTTCCGCCGTAAGGGGCTCGTAGTTGGTGGTAAAGTTATTCATCTGCGACAGATCTGACTCGGCTTCTTTGTCATACCCCCTATTGATGGCTTCATCCGGTCGCTGGAAAAACAGGTATTCGCAATTCTCCACGAATTTAACACTCTTGCGTTTGACATCCGCACGCAAATAGGCCACCTGATCCGCAGGGAGTGTAAGCGTGGCCGAAATGTCATCCTCCATTTGCACTTTGGCCGCAGCAATGAAGTCCGGGCGCAAGGAATACATATTCCATGAATCATCTTTTCCGAATCCCACGCGCAGGAAGGAAGTACTGATTTTCCGGTTGGCAAACATGAGTGCATGGCCTGTTCTGCCATTGACTTTGTCCACGGTAAAATAATTCCGCCAGTCTTTCTCATGATGCCCTGTTGAAATACTGATCCGTTTGATCAGGAAGACCAGGGCTTTCACATGATCAGGAATCTCCTTAAGGAAGTTATTATAGGCATCCGTATACCCGTGATATGGAGTCAGAAGCTTAATTACAGAACCCAGTGACCGTTTCGGATCCAGCAAAGGCCTCTGATCTTCCTCGTGGTCTGAGAAATCTTTCCAGCGCTTACTGTAGTCATAATTAATGATTTCTTCTGCAGCCGCAAAATCTTTTTCAATGTCGTCAATAAAAAAAGTATCGTAAATTATGGCATTGAGCAGCGACTTGGATATCTCCGACTTTCCCCCTCCCGAAACAGTGCTTGGTTTATGCAGGAAACTGCCCTCTGCCTGAGTGATAACCAACCGCCAGTCAGGGGCAAAAGGGTGTTTCTCCATATGTACCTTAAACCCGCAGGGAAGTACATAATAATGATTCCTGAGCAGTTTGATCTCCCGCTTTTTCCCTTTGTATTTCCAGCTGACAATACTTCTGTACAGGTCAATATCGGCATTTTCGGGGATGTAAATCACCCCCGGATAATCTTTATCCACCCCGTAATTGTCTTCATGCAGATACATCATCGGGCCATAGTGCTTCTTGATGTCTTCAAACACATAAGAATCAGGGAATCTTTTTTGCAACCGGGCAG
>PWHO01000286.1 GCA_003555385.1 Bacteroidales bacterium | reverse complement strand
AGTTCCAGGGTATTCACAAGGAGGGTGACTATAACAATGGCCACCAGTGATCCGGGTATTCTGCGGTATATTTTTGGTGACAGTATGGTAATCAGCACGGTCAGCAGGCCCATGCCAGCTGCCTGCGGGTTGATCAACTTGATATGGTTGAAATAATAAATCCATTTGCCAAGGGGGTCGCCAGGAATCCCGTTTCCGGGAATGCCGAAAAATTCCTGCATCTGCGTGGTGAAAATGATCAGGGCGATGCCGCTTGTGAATCCTGCCACAATGGGATAGGGCATAAACTGGATGACGGTACCTGCACGGATCAATCCCATGATAAACAGGATAACCCCTGCCATGATGGAGGCCACCACAACCCCCTGCAGTCCGAACTGATGCACGATGCCGTAAATCACTACGATAAAGGCACCGGACGGGCCGCCGATCTGTACCCGGCTGCCCCCGAGGAAGGAAACGAAAAAGCCGATAACCACCGCAGTGATCAGTCCCATTTCAGGAGGTACGCCCGAAGCAATGGCAAAAGCAATGGCCAGTGGAAGCGCCACGATGCCCACGATGAGACCTGCTGTAAGGTCAGAGAACAGCGTTTTTTGTTTATAATTCTGTATGGTAGAAAAGAATATCGGCTTCAACATTTTCTATTTTATACCATTATGGGGATTATCTTTGTGCGGAAATTCAATGGCCGAACGTCTGCAAAATTAGTTTATTTGCGGTTATTATTTAAATTTTTTAGTCGTAGGGCTTTTTGTTTTAAGCGAAACATAATCAATGTCCGGATGTTATGATGGAAAATAAAAGCTTAGTCCACCTGTTTGAGCGCAGCGTGAATGCCTTTCCTGAGCGAATACTTCTTTGGGAAAAAAAGGACCGGCAGTATGAAGGAATGACCTATGATGAGGCCTATCAGCGGGTATGTGACACAGCACGCGGATTGCTTACTCTCGGGGTGGAAAAAGGAGACCGGGTTGCCCTGATATCTGAAGGAAGAAATGACTGGGTGATCAGTGAACTGGCCATCCTGTTCTGTGGTGGTGTTTGTGTTCCCCTTTCTGTAAAGATTGAAGAAAAAGCTGATTTGCACTTCCGGGTAAATCATGCAGATTGTAAGGGGATCATTGTTTCCGGCAATCACTTTCATAAAATTCCAGGTCTGATTGAACAACTGCCCGGGCTTTCTTTTGTGGTGGTGCTTGACCCCACAGATGGTCAGCTGGCGAATGCCGGCGGGGAATCGGGATGTCAAATTATGGAAATGGAATCTGTCAGGGAACAGGGAAAAATACAAAGGGACGTTGTTGCACCTGTGTTGGAAAAGCGGAAGAACAGCCTGCTCCCTGGCGATTATGCAAATATTTGTTATACCTCGGGAACCACGGCTGATCCCAAGGGGATAATTCTGACACATAAGAATTACCTGCACAATGTGGAGCAGGCTTCTGCCATTTTTGAGGTGCCCCCTGAATATACCTCCCTGCACATTCTTCCCTGGGATCATTCCTTTGCTCATACAGTAGGGATTTATGCCCTTATCCGTAATGGTGCCAGTCTTGCTTCACTGAAAACGGGTAAAACGATCAATGAAACACTAAGAAATATTCCTGTTTGTATTCAGGAAATCCGCCCCCATTTTTTGCTGAGTGTACCTGCACTTGCCAAAAATTTTCGCAATAACATCGGACGCAGTGTAAGGGAGAAAGGAAGGGTTGCCATGTGGCTCTTTGGCTTGGGGCTGAAGGTTGCCGTAATTTATAACCGTGAAGGATACAACAAAGGTGGCGGGTTCAGGAAGTTGCTCGGGCCCCTCTATCGTTTCTTCGATAAGATTTTTTTCAAAAAGGTGCGTGCGGGCTTTGGCGGGCGGCTCCGGTTTTTTGTCGGTGGTGGTGCTTTACTCGACATTGAGTTGCAACGCTTTTTTTATGCCCTGGGAATTCCCATGTACCAGGGGTATGGATTGACGGAAGCTTCCCCTGTTATTTCTTCAAACACACCTGAGTCTCATAAACTGGGATCGTCGGGGAAGGTGGTGCCATGGATGGATCTGAAAATTTGCGACGAAGAGGGCCGGGAGAAACCAATTGGAGAGCAGGGTGAAATTGTGATTCGGGGCGACAATGTGATGGCCGGGTACTGGAAAAATGAGGAGGCTACCGCAGAGGCCATCCGTGACGGATGGCTGCATACCGGTGACCTGGGCTACCTTGACCATGAGGGTTACCTGTTTGTGCTGGGACGAAGCAAGAGCCTGCTGATCGGCAGCGACGGTGAAAAGTACAGCCCCGAAGGGATCGAGGAGGCCATGATGGAGAATTCAATTTTCTTTGATCAGGTGATGTTGTATAACAATCAGCAGGGCTATACCTCCGCCCTGATTGTGATCAACCGCAGTGCGGTGCTTGGATATCTGTCAGGCCGGGGTCTGGATCCGGACACAGAAGAAGGACAAGTAGCAGCCCTAGAACGTCTGAAAACCGAAATGGACTGTTATGTACCCGGCGGAGAAATGGAAGGGCGCTTTCCGCCCAGGTGGCTACCGGCCGCTGTGGCGTTTTTATCGGACCCGTTTTCTGAAGCCAACGGGTTAATGAACAGCACCATGAAAATAGTTCGTCCGGCCATACACAGTTATTATGAAGACACCATTCATTTTCTTTATACTCCAGGGGGTAAAGACCTGTTTAATTCCCGTAACAAATCAGTGATTTCATCCCTTAAATCATGAGTGATACAAAATCGGAGAATGTAAAGGATCTTGCTATGGCAGCCTATACCTATAAGTTGCCTGAGGCACAAATAGCCCCCTGGCCGCTGGAGGAAAGGGATGCTTCGCGTATGCTTGTATATGCTGATAAGCGGATAACAGATGCCCGTTTTCGTCAGCTTGATGAGATCCTGGACTCGGGAACCATGCTGGTGCTTAACAATACCCGTGTGGTACAGGCACGGCTGGAGTTTTTTAAATCTACCGGAGCAAGAATTGAGGTTTTTTGTCTGAACCCGCTTTCTCCTGAAAAGGAGGTGCAAAGGGCTTTAGCCCAATCATCACCGGTTCGCTGGGAATGCCTGGTAGGCAATCTGAAGAAATGGAAGGAGGGGGAGCTGGAGATCAGGAACCCGGAGACCGGGTTTAGTTTGCGGGCCACCCTGGAGGGAAACCGGGAAGACGGACAGCAGATCTGTTTTAACTGGTCACCGGCTGACAAGAGTTTTGGCGAAGTGCTTGAGATGGCGGGTACGACTCCTTTGCCTCCATATATTACCCGGAAGGCAGAAGAAAGGGATAAGCATACCTACCAGACTGTATTTGCGCGTGATGAGGGCTCAGTGGCTGCGCCAACAGCAGGCCTGCATTTTACCCCCGCAGTGTTTGAGCGACTGCGCAAAAAAAGAATATCCACAGGCTATGTCACATTGCATGTGGGGGCCGGAACTTTCAAACCGGTGACATCACAAACCATTGGCGGGCATGCCATGCATGAAGAGCAATTTGTGGTCGAAACGGATTTTCTGCAGGGGCTCGCTGACCATAAGGGGCCGCTGGCCTGTGTCGGTACAACCAGTATGCGCACTCTGGAGAGCTTGTACTGGCTGGGGGCGTTGGTGAAAAAAGGTGTGGAACCTGCAGGGGAGACTTTGTTTTTGCCACAGTGGATGCCTTATGAGTGGGAAGGGAAACTGCCGGAAGCCCGGGAGGCTGTTGATGCCTTGTTAAGGTGGGCAAGGGAGAATGATCTTCAACAGATTCGTGGCGAGACTGCTTTGTTGATCACGCCGGGTTATCATTTCCGGATGACCGACATTTTGCTGACCAATTTTCATCAACCCGGAAGTACATTGTTGTTGCTTGTGGCAGCCTTTACAGGTGGCGACTGGCAACGGATATACAATCATGCCCTGGCGCAGGGATACCGGTTTTTGAGTTATGGAGACGGTTGCTTGTTGTTTAAACCTCGAAAATGATGGATATATTTGGTGAAGCTTTCAGGGATTTTATTGCTGGTGAAACGCAAGGGGTGATTATGGTCGATACCAGCCTTACTGACCCCGAGCCTTTGCCTGTGCTCTATTTTTTCAGGGGATATGAGGAAATGCCTCCGTGGGAGCAGCTTATTCTCGACAAAAGCAGGGGTAAAATACTGGATGTGGGTGCTGGTGCGGGTAGTCACGCGCTTGCGTTGCAGGAGATGAAAAAAAACGTGGTTGCCATCGACATTTCCTTCGGTGCTGTTGAGGTGATGCAGGCCAGGGGCGTTGAGCAGGTCCGCTGTGCAGACTTCTGGGAGTTTGACCATAAAGGTTTTGACACTATTCTTTTCCTCATGAATGGTATCGGCATTGCCGGCAGTCTTGGCAGGTTGCCTCTGCTGCTCCGCCATGCGGCCGGCCTGCTTTCACCGGGAGGCATCATTTATGTAGAATCCACCGACCTGGTTTATATGTTTGAGGAGGAGGACGGATCGGTACTGCTTCCCATGGGAGCAAATTACTACGGAGAGGTGAGCTACCAGCTCAGCTATAAAGATCTGAATGGTGAACCGTTTTCCTGGTTATTTGTGGATTTGGATAACCTGGCGGCCATTGCCCAATCATGTGGCCTGCATACGGATGTCATTTACCGCGGCAATGACAATCATTATGTGGCTGCCTTACGCAGAGAGAATGAAGCTTAAATCTGTACTATCACAGCAACGGCAATCAGCAGATCTGTTCCCAGCACCACCATCACATTCATCCCCAAAGCCGGTAATAATTTCTGGGTTTCTTCCCCGTAATGGATTGCGGTTATTGCCGCTTTGATTGCCAGGGGGAAAGGCAGCAGAGCCAGGTATAACCATGGTGAAGCAAAGCCCATCAATGGAAGAAGCAAAATAAAGAGGAAGACGAACATCATGGAGGCAGCGTAAAGCCTGGCCGATCGCTTTTTCCCCAGTTTGATCACCAGGTGTTTTCTGCCGCCTGCTTTGTCGGCCTCTGTATCGGGAAATTCATTCAACAACAATAACATCGCGGTTAGAATGCCGGGTGGCAGGGAAACTAGCCACACCTCCGGGGGGACCATTGCTGAAAGGGCCATGCCCGGCGACGCGCTCTGGGCAATAAATGCCCCCAGCACGACCAGGGAGCCCAGCACAAGTCCGGCAAACAGTTCACCCAGGCTCATGCGTGACAACAGTCTTGTGTAGAACACAATGGTGAGAGCACCGATCACTGAAATAAGGGCGATTGACCAGTGAGATACGAGGCTGAAATAGAGGCCGATACCTCCTGATAAAACCAGGGTGGCCGCAGCCGCTATTTTAACTTGCCGGGGTTTAAGATGCCCGCCGGTCATCATCCCGCTTCCTCCACTGAAGGGAGTGCGTTTGGTGTTGAAATCAATGCCTGTATAATAATCGGAAAGTTCATTGAATAAATTGACAGCAATATGGGCGGAAATAGTTCCGGCCGCAATCAGTACTGCATGTAGCCAGTTGAATGATACGCCGGGGTTGTATTTGGCCGCGTAAGCCAATCCGATGGCCACCAGAAATACGGCCAAAAGCAGAAAGTTCGCGCGCGTTTGTGCAAGCCAGGCCTGCATTGTTCCTATTTTATTTGTCTGAGTCATTATTCCCTCTTTTTGGTATTACAATATTACTACATATACAATGAAAAACCCTTCATTTTGTTTACTTTTGAATGAAAAATTTTGCCTTGACAGACTTTTATAACAGGAAGCTCATACAGACCGAAGATGGCTCCCACACCTTTTTCCTGCCTGATTTGAACGAACATTATCATTCGGTACACGGTGCTTTGCCGGAATCTTTGCATGTGTTCATCAGGGAGGGGCTTGACCTGCTCCTGCAAACGAAAAAAGCTGAGTTGAATATCCTGGAAGTGGGATTGGGTAGCGGGTTGAATGCGTTGCTGACGCTTTTGCGTTCAACAGAAGCAGGTTGCGGTATATCCTACCTGGCCCTGGAGCCCTACCCGCTGACTCCCGGGGAGGCCGAGGCCCTGAATTTTGCTGAACTAATGGGGGAGAAGATGCCGGTGGAGGCATTCAATCGGATGCATGACCTGCCTTTTTCCCAAAAGGAAACGATTCTTCCCGGATTTGTATTTGAAAAGTGGCCCCATAAGGTGCATGACGCACCTTTGCCGTCTGAGGCTTTTGACCTGGTGTATTTTGATGCCTTTGGTCCGCAGGTGCAACCGGAGTTGTGGACCGAAACGGTGTTTTCGAGGGTGTTTGCTGCCATGAAAAAGGGGAGCTTGCTCACTACCTACAGTGCCAAGGGTTCTGTTAAGCGTGCCCTGAAGTCCAGTGGGTTTCGCCTGGAACATCCTGCCGGGCCGAAAGGAAAGAGAGAAATGACCAGGGCATTCAAAATGTAAAGCAGGCCAGTTGTTGTTTGCGGCCAGTTGTTGTTTGCGGTCAGTTGTTGTTTGCGGTCAGTTGTTAAATATCAATAATTATGTCTTTGACCAACCATCCTTTTATAATCCGTGTATACGGTATATGCATCCACCGGGAACAGCTGCTTGTTTGCGATGAATACTGGTTTGACACTTATATGACAAAATTTCCCGGCGGAGGGTTGGAATTCGGGGAGGGTACGGTTGATTGCCTGAAACGGGAATCGGTCGAAGAGCTGGGCCAGGAGGTCGATGTGTTGTCCCATTTCTATACCACGGATGTTTTCCAGCCCACCCGCTTTATTCCCGGGAAGCAACTGATCAGCATTTATTACCTGATGAAGCTGAAGCATCCGGAATCCCTGCCCGTTAGTAAAGAAGCTTTTGCCTTTGAGGAAAAGAAAGAGGGAGCGATATCGCCCAGGTGGCTTCCCATTGCTGCGGTTTCGGAAAAAGCCTTTACCCTTCCAATTGATCAGAAAGTGGGTGGAATGATAAAAAAAAGGTGGCCCGGAATCAGGACCACCTTTGAATAAGAGTGGGGGAGGAAGGATTCGAACCTCCGAAGGCGAAAGCCAACAGATTTACAGTCTGCCCCATTTGACCGCTCTGGAACTCCCCCGGCGAATTCAAATTTGCGGGGCAAATGTACATATTTTTTCCGGGTATGATTAAAGCTTTCCTTTGATTTTTCTGATGTTTCGGGGCCGGCTTGTCTTTTTTGTTAAAGGTTCAGATACTCAGTCCCTTGCTTGAAAACTACATCAACAGGAATATCGCTTTCGTTAATCCGGTCAATATCTTTTTGCAGGGTTTCGGGCATTTCTCCATCCCTTTCGACCATTTCACGGGCAGCTTCGTAGTTGCCATCTCCCATTAATTGAATAATGCCGGAAACTCCTTCTTCAACCGCCCTTCTCATATTTTCAAAATTGACTTTATAGGTGTCTGTTTCCTTGCAGCGGGTGAAGGCCTGTGCTCTTTCAAAATGGTTAAAACGGATCATTGCTGCAACTCCATGGGCTCCCGCAGTGCCAAACCTGCTCGACCGGAGTATACTGGCAAATGAGGTTACATAAGCCTGATGTAGTT
>PWHO01000160.1 GCA_003555385.1 Bacteroidales bacterium | reverse complement strand
GTTAGAGTAATTTATTAAGGAACCGCCGTATACCGAACGGTACGTACGGTGGTGTGAGAGGACGGAAAATAAAGTAGGAGGAAAACTACTTTATTTTCCTCCTACTCGATTGCTTCAGATTTACCAATTACTGCAACAATTACTGCAACATTTGCTGTATCAGTTGCTGCAATTCAGGGTTTTGCTGATATTCCTGCATGATTTCCTCGTATTTTTCAATACTGAGGCCTTCTTCTTCAATGGCTTCGACCAGTTCTTCCTCCAGTCCTATCTGGATTTCGTCGATCTTTTCGATTGCTTCCAAATATGTTTCTTTTTCTTCTTCCGTGGCTTCAACCTGCTCCAGGGGCATCTCCTGCGCCTGCATCATAATCTCATTGAAGCGTTCTACGGTCATGCCGTGTTCTTCGATAATTCCAATCATCTCAGCTTGTCCTTCCTGCTGGATGGTCATTACCTGCATTACTGCTCCGGCAAACTTTTCCAGTTCATCATCGGTAAATCCACCCGGATTCGCTTTCAGTGGTGTGGAGAACAATACGATGAAGGCCAGGGCCAGAATGGAAAAAACTTGATTCTTTTTGATAAAACGCATAATAGCTATCTGTTGGTTTGTAAATAATTAGTGTTTAACCTATTGAGTGACAAAACTAAGGCTTTGATTTGACCCGGCCAAATAATAGAACCCTGTTTGGCATGGTTTTAACATAGATTATGACAGGTAGTTAACTCTTCTTAATTTCGTATTTTTGTCTGAAATAAACCCATTGTACCTTGGCAAAACCTAAAGATCAGAACGTTGAAACCCCATTGATGAAGCAGTATTACGGCATCAAGGCTAAGCATCCGGGTGCACTGCTGCTGTTCAGGGTGGGCGACTTTTATGAAACATTCGGGGAGGATGCAGTGAAAACGGCTGAGATCCTGGGCATTGTCCTTACCCGGCGTGCCAATGGGGCGGCATCTTACGTGGAGCTTGCGGGCTTTCCGTATCATGCACTGGATAATTATCTGCCCAAACTGGTACGTGCCGGCCAGCGGGTGGCGGTCTGCGATCAGCTGGAAGATCCCAAACAAGCCAGGAAGATTGTGAAAAGGGGGGTTACAGAGCTTGTGACTCCGGGTATTGCCTTCAGCGACAAAGTATTGAATCACAAGGAGAACAATTTCCTTGCGGCCCTGCATATTTCTGAGGGGCATACAGGTATTGCCTTTCTGGATGTGTCTACCGGTGAATTTTTAACTGATCAGGGCGACAGGGAGTATATTGATAAGCTTCTTCAGAGTCTTCGGCCCAGTGAAGTGGTGATCCAGAAAAAGCACAAACAACTTATGCAGGCCCGTTTCCCGGGCAAATACTATATCAGCACACTGGACGACTGGGCCTTTACGCGTGACTTTGCCGATGACCTGCTTTTGAAGCATTTTGGAACAGCTTCCTTTAAAGGTTTCGGGATTGAGGACCTCAGCGAGGGGATTATTGCCTCCGGGGCAGTGATGCAGTATTTGTCGGATACCCGGCATGATGAGCTGGGGCACATCAATAAGATCAGCCGAATAGACAAAAACCGGTATGTCTGGCTGGACAAGTTTACCATCCGCAACCTGGAAATCATGGAATCCATCAATGAGGATGCCACCACGCTGAAAGATGTGCTTGACCACACGATTTCTCCCATGGGCAGCCGGTTGCTGAAGCGATGGATATTGTTGCCACTCAAAGAGCGGGCACAGATCAGGGAGCGGCATGAGGTGGTGGAGCATCTTCTGCAAAACCAGGAGCTACTGGAGAAACTTGGTGCAGATCTGCGAGAGGTTGGTGACCTGGAACGGCTGATCTCCAAAGTTTCTGTCGGTAAGATCAACCCAAGGGAACTCAGGCAAGTCCAGAAGGCGCTTGTGGCCACTGAGGCCATTCGCGATCTCTGTGCGGGGAATGAATCGGAGTCGCTCCAGGCTTCCGCCAAAGAACTCGATCCCTGCCCGGAAATCAGGGGTCGCATTGCCCGCGAACTGCTTGAGGAGCCTTCGGCTGTTGCTGCCAAAGGGAACATGATCGCCGACGGTGTATCGGAGGAACTGGATGAATTGCGGCACATTGCCTTTTCAGGAAAGGACTACCTGGCCTCGCTGAGGCAGCGTGAAATTGAGCGTACGGGTATCCCATCCATCAAAATATCATTCAACCAGGTATTCGGATACTACCTTGAAGTGACCAACACCCACAAAGACAAAGTGCCGGACGACTGGCACCGAAAACAGACACTGACCAATTCGGAACGCTATATTACCCCTGAACTGAAGGAGTACGAAGAAAAGATCCTGAGTGCGGAGGAACGGATCCTTAACCTGGAAATTCGCCTGTTCCAGGAGCTGGTGGAGGAGGTGACCCGTTATGTGGCACCCATACAGCAGAATGCCCATGTGATTGCCCGGCTGGATTGCCTGTCTTGTTTTGCCCTTGTGGCCCGGCGCAACAATTACGTGCGTCCGCGCATCAACGATTCCTACGTGCTGGACATCAAAGGCGGGCGTCACCCGGTGATTGAGCAACAGCTTCCGCCGGGAGAGGAATATGTGGCCAATGACGTATTGCTTGACAATGAAAATCAGCAGATCATAATCATCACCGGACCCAATATGTCAGGGAAATCAGCGCTGCTGAGGCAGACCGGCCTTATTGTAATGATGGCCCAGATGGGATCATTCGTGCCGGCCGAAGATGCATCAATCGGGCTGGTGGACAAGATATTCACCCGGGTGGGGGCATCCGACAACATCTCTTCGGGAGAGTCCACTTTCATGGTGGAGATGAACGAAACGGCCAGCATCCTGAACAATATATCGGACCGAAGCCTGATCCTGCTGGACGAAATCGGGCGGGGTACGAGTACTTATGACGGGATCAGCATTGCCTGGGCCATTGCCGAATTTTTGCACGAGCATCCTATGTTCAGGGCCAAAACCCTGTTTGCCACTCACTATCATGAATTGAATGAGATGGCTGCATCCTTCTCCAGGATCAGGAATTATAATGTGTCTGTCAAGGAGGTGCACAACAAGGTGATCTTTTTGCGAAAGCTGGTTCCCGGGGGGAGTGAACACTCTTTCGGGATTCATGTGGCCCGCATGGCAGGAATGCCCAAACCCGTGCTTGAGCGGGCCAACTCCATCCTTTCCCGGCTCGAACAGAACCACAGCCACGACGAACTGACCGGTAAGGCGACTCCGCGGCCATCCGGACAAAAAAAACAGGATGATTATCAGCTGAGTTTTTTCCAGCTGGATGATCCCCTGCTTTTACAGATCAAGGAAGATATTCTGAATACGGATGTGAACACCCTGACCCCGGTGGAGGCCCTGATGAAACTTAACGAGATCAAGCGTTTGCTTGGTGAGTAGGGGATCAGTTCCTGTACCCCAGCCGCTGAAGCACATCGTCGCTCAGGTCGTAGCGCACATCTGTGTAAATCATTGACACACCTCCGGCCCTGTCAAAAATCACGGCATAGTTTCCGCGTGAAGCAATCTCCTCAACGGCATTGTACACCCTGTCCTGGATGGGTTCGAGCAGCTCCTCCCTTTTGCGGAAGAGCTCTCCTTCCCGGCCGAAACGTTGCATCTGCAAATCTTTGGCTTCCTGTTCAAGCCGGATGATCTCATCTTCCCTTTCCTGTTTCATGTCATCGGGAAGCAGGGGTGCTTCAGCCTGGTATTCCCGGTAAAGCCTGTCCACCTCGGCGAACATGTCTTCCAGTTCGGCCTGCCATTCAACGGACAGTTGCTCGATCTCCCTCTCGGCCGCCTGATATTCCGGGATATTGTCAAGGATGTATTCTGTATCTACGTACGCGAATCTTTGTCCCCATGCTGTGGTGGCCATGATTGCCACAAGCAGGGTAAGCATCAGTTTTTTGTTCATAAGGGATCCTCCTGAATGATTGGGTTAAGGTAGAACAACTGTTTGTTAGTTGATATCCTGGCCGATGGAGAAGTGGAACTGTCCACCAGAGTCACCGGGTCGTCCGGGTATTTCATCAAAGCCATATCCGTAATCAATGCCAAGCAGGCCGAACATGGGCAGGAATACCCTGACACCCACACCTGCAGAGCGTTTGATGTCGAATGGATTGAAAGAGCGGAGGTCGGAGTAGGCATTACCTCCTTCCACAAAGGCCAGCGCGTAGATGGTGGCCATGGGGTTGAGTGAAACGGGATAGCGCAGCTCCAGGGTATATTTATTATAGGCATTTGCCCCGATGAACTCACCCCTTGCATCGGTGGGTGTAAGGGAGTAGTTTTCATACCCACGCAACGCAATCACTTCACGGCCGTCGATCTCCCAGCCTGAAAGCCCGTCGCCGCCAAGGTAGAACCTTTCAAAGGGCGGGTAGCCGATGTCGGAGTTAAAATAGCCAAGAAAGCTGAAGCGCATCCTGGCGGCCACGATCAGATCTCCTACAATGGGGGTGAAGTAGTCTGTCTTCATTTTCCATTTGTGGTACTCCAGCCAGCGATATTTTTCCTGCGGATCGGCACCCTGGAAATCTTCACCGGTGATAAATGAGTAGGGTGGTGTTATCTGCAGTGAAAGCGATGCTTCAGATCCTGAACGTGGAAACAGTTGGGCATCTTTTGAGTTCCGCCCAAACTCCGCGTTGTAGCTGAGGTTATGCGACTGCCCGTTGTCAAAGACAAAACGTATCGGGCTGTTCATGATGTCATAATGCTGGTAATTCACCGATTGCCTGAGGTAAAAATAGTCGTCGGGAATGGTCAGCCTTCTGGCAAGCCCCACAGAGGCTCCCAGGATGGAATAATAACCATAGTCAGGATGGCTTTTTGCCAGGTTGCGTCGGTGTGTGGTCTGGTAAAAAGAGAGGCTCAGTGCATTGGGTTGCTCTCCGCCGAGCCATGGCTCAACAAAAGAAGCACTGTAGGAAATATAACCCCTTCCGTAAGTCTGTGCCCTGAGTGACAGTGTTTGTCCGTCGCCCGTGGGCAATGGCCGCCAGGCTTCACGGTTGAAAATGTTACGGGTGGAAAAGTTGTTGAAAGAGATACCCACTGTTCCGATGATGCGGTTGGCTCCCCAGCCGCCCGATAACTCGATCTGGTCGGAAGAAGTCTCCTCCACAATGTATTCGATGTCTACTGTATTGTCTTGCGGATTGGGTATGGGATTGACCTCAATGGACTCCTGGTCGAAATACCCCAGCTGGATGATCTCCCGCTGGCTCCTGATGATGGCCGAACGGCTAAAGAGTTGACCCGGCCGGGTTCTGATCTCGCGCATGATCACATGGTCATTGGTCCGGGTGTTGCCCGTGACACTTACCCTGTTGATCCTCGCCTGCTCTCCTTCATGGATACGGATCTCCAGGTCGATGGAGTCATTCTCCACAGCGACTTCAACCGGATCAAGCTGGAAGAACAGGTAGCCAATGTCAAGGTAGAGTGAGCTGACATCCCCCTGTTCCATATTCATAAAAAGGTTGCTTTCCAGTTTCGTCTGGTTGTAAACGTCGCCGGGACTGATCCGCAGAATTTCGCTCAGGGCCGAGTCAGGATACACGGTATTGCCGATCCAGTCTATTTTTCTGAAATGATAAGTGGGGCCTTCTTCGATGTGAATGTCAATTTCGATGCGGTTGTCATCCACAAAATAAAAAGTGTCTTTCACAATCTGGGCATCCCGCTTTCCCAGTTCATTGTAGCGTTCAATAATACGTTGTTTGTCCTTACGGAAATCTTCCTCCACCAGCTTGGATGAGGAAAACAGGAAGCGGAGGCTTCTCTCGCGGGTGTCTTCCATTACCCGCTTGATCCTTCGGTCACTGAGCACTTCGTTGCCGTAAATGTTAACTTCCCGGATGCGTGTCCTGCGGCCGCGGTCGATCTCAAATTCCAGGAGCAGGTGGTTTGTCCTGGCGGTATCCACCTGTTGGCGAACCTCAATTTCAGGGGTCATATACCCCTCTTCCTGGTAATAATCCTCTATAACGGTCTTTGCCCGGTACAGGAGGTTGTCGGTCACCACATCTCCCCTGGTGAGGTTCAGCCTTTCCTTGATCTTGTCTTCATCTGAGCTCCGGGCACCAATGAACTCATAACGTGAAAGCCGGGGGCGCTCTCTGAGTTCTATTTCGAGAAAAACCACATCGTCCTGTACGGAGATAATGCCGATGCTCACATCCTCAAACAAGCGCTGTCGCCAGAGGTGACTGATGGCATTGGTGATGTCTTCACCCGGAATCATTACTTGCTGACCCACAGTAAGCTGAGAAACCATGATCACGACATTGTCGCTGATATTCTCCGTCCCGGTAACTGATATTCCTCCGATCTGGTATTCTATGGGGTTATTCGGGTCAATGGTGATCTCATCACCTGTCTGAACCTGCTGAGCATGAACGGTTACAGGGAAAAGGCAAAAAATTAGGGCGAACAGAAAAATGATTTTATGCATTGTCTGGAAAGTATTTCAAGCTTGTTTAACCTCATCGGCATGGCATTCAACCTTCCCGAAACGCCTCTCGCGGCGCTGGTAGTCGATGATAGCCTGGTAAAAATGTTTCTTTCTGAAGTCGGGCCAAAGCACCGGGGTAAAATACAACTCGGTATAGGCCAGCTGCCAAAGTAAAAAATTGCTTATGCGCAGTTCTCCACTTGTGCGTATCAGCAAATCAGGGTCAGGAAGTCGGGCGGTTTCCATGGCCTCATTCATCAGCTCCTGGTCTACGTCTTCAGGATCTATTCTTTTTTCCGCCACTTTGCGTGCTATTTTCCTTGCGGCTTTGGTAATCTCCCAACGTGCACTGTAACTGAGGGCAACGTTGACTGTCAGACCCGTATTTCCGGATGTCAGCTCAATGGCTTCCCTGAGTTGTTTACTGCAGGAAAAAGGCAGTGAGTCGATATCTCCGATGGCCTGCAGCCTCACATTGTTCTTGTGGAGATCCAGTGTTTCATTGTCAATGGCTTTGGTCAGCAACCCCATCAGGGTATCCACCTCCTTTTGGGGGCGGCACCAGTTTTCGGTGGAGAAAGCGAAAAGCGTCAGGTAGGAAATGCCAATTTCAGCAGCTGCCTTAACGGTATCCCTTACGGACTCCACACCGCTTTCGTGCCCGAAGATGCGTTCTTTGCCTTGTTGCTCAGCCCAGCGCCCATTGCCGTCCATGATGATGGCTACATGGCACGGCAGTCTCTCTGTATTAATACGCTGCTTTAGATCCATTATCAATCAATAAATTATATCTCCGAAAAGGAGCACAAATTTCAGAAAATGTTCGGACAAATAAAAGGAAAACCCCAAAGTTTAAGAAAATTTAAGCTAATAAGGGCAGATGCCCCTGCTTGAGTCCCTGAACCTGAAGGTGATGGTGATCCCGACAAAGGCATACCAGTCGTTTTGTTTTGGGTTGCCTTTCAGCCTCACATGGTCAAGGTAATCGGTGCCGGTATAGCGTAAGCCCCATTCGAGCCCACCGCCGATGTACTCTGT
>PWHO01000230.1 GCA_003555385.1 Bacteroidales bacterium | reverse complement strand
TACCTGATCGTTACCACCATTTACGTAAGCATTTCTTTTTTCGGTTCCCTGCCTTTTTACCTTTCTGGTGCCATCCCCAATTTTTCTGATGCATTTTTTGAATCCACTTCCGGGATCGCCACCACCGGCGCAACCGTGCTCACGGACATTGAAGCCCTGCCCAAAGGACTGTTGTTCTGGCGAAGCATGACACACTGGCTGGGGGGAATGGGGATCATCGTACTGACACTGGCCATCCTGCCCATTTTGGGGGTAGGTGGCATGCAGCTGTTTGTAGCAGAGGTTCCGGGCACCACACCCAGCAGATTACACCCACGCATCACACAAACAGCCAAACGCTTGTGGGGGATTTATACCGGACTTACTTTCATCCTTACTTTGTTACTTATGGCCGGTGGAGTGGACTTTTTTCACAGCCTCAACCATGCTTTTTCCACCGTGGCCACGGGTGGGTTTTCCACCCACAATGACAGTATAGCCGGCTACTCCCCCTATGTCCAATATGTGATCATCCTGTTTATGATACTGGGAGCCACCAGCTTTTCCCTCCATTATTTCGCCCTTAAAGGTCAGTTCAGCAGAATCCTTCATAATGAAGAATTCCGGTTTTTCCTGCAGATGATCGGTGTATTCACCCTTATTTTTACAGTAAGTCTCCTGATTATCAGCCAGACCGGGCTGGAATATAATTTCAGAAAAAGCCTCTTTCATGTTGTTTCCATTATCACCACCACCGGTTTTACCACCACAAATTACATGGAATGGGAGGGGTTTCTGTGGTTCTTCCTGTTCCTTCTGATGTTTACGGGGGGCTGCATCGGATCCACCGCAGGAGGGCTGAAAATGATCCGGGTGCTGGTATTGCTAAAAAATACCAGGCTGGAGTTCAAGCGACTGCTGCATCCCATGGCTGTGATCCCGGTGCGGATTAACCGCAAGACCATTCCCCAGGAGATCATCCACAACTTCCTGGCATTCTTCCTTTTGTATATGATATTATTTATGGTCGGCGCAGCCACCATGCAAATGTTCGGGCTTGACTTTACCTCAGCCATCGGCGCCTCTGCAGCCACCCTGGGAAATATCGGCCCGGCAATTGCCAACGTGGGTCCGGTCAACAGTTACGGCGAAATCCCCGATCCGGCCAAATGGGTTCTGAGTTTTTACATGATCCTCGGCAGGCTTGAAATATTTACAGTACTATTGCTCTTGTCTCCCAGCTTCTACAAAAAGTAAGGTTTTGAATAAATCAGGATCTATCAGGTACCGGCTTATTTTAAAACTGCAGGGAATGCTGTTGATGGTGTTGGCCGCTGCAATGGGGACCAGCCTCCTCTGGGCACTCCATTACAAAGAGGCTTTTACTATACAACCACTCCTGTTTAGCATAGCGATCACCCTGGGCCTGGGGGTTGCCTTATTCTTTACCAACAGATCATACGACCATAAAAATCTGTCTACCAGGGAGGGCTACCTGATCGTGACCATTCTGTGGACAAGTATGTCATTACTTGGAGCCCTGCCGTTTTATCTGTCCGGTGTCATTCCTCAGTTTACCAATGCATTCTTTGAATCCATTTCAGGCTTTACCACCACGGGGGCAAGCATTCTGACAGACATCGAAGCCGTTCCCAAAAGCTTGTTATTCTGGCGAAGCATGACCCACTGGTTAGGCGGAATGGGTATTATTGTACTGACACTTGCCATACTACCAATACTAGGGGTGGGCGGGATGCAGCTTTTCATCGCTGAATCACCCGGCACCACAGCCAACAAACTGCATCCCCACATACACAACACTGCCCAGCGTCTTTGGGGGATATACCTCATGTTTACACTGATCCAGACCCTTTTGCTCATGCTTGGCGGCATGGACCTGTTTCATGGCTTAAACCATGCTTTCAGCACCATGGCCACCGGCGGATTCTCCACCCAGAACGACAGCATTGCCGGGTATTCGCCCTATATCCAATACGTGATCATCTTTTTCATGATCCTGGCGGGGATCAGCTTCGCCCAGCATTATTTTCTGATCAAAGGGAGGTTTCGCAAGGTGTTGGGCAATGAAGAGCTCCGGTTCTATTTCTCCGTGATCGGATTGTTTACCCTGGTGCTGACAGCTTCGATATTCATTTTGCATCAGGCGGGATTGGAAAAAGCCTTTCGTGACAGCTTGTTTCAGACCGTTTCCATTGTGACCACCACAGGTTTTGTCACCACAAATTACCTCCAGTGGAACGGGTCTTTATGGTTTTTTATTTTTCTACTGATGTTCACCGGGGGATGTATCGGATCCACGGGAGGGGGATTAAAAATGATCCGCATCCTGATCCTGATCAAAAATACCCGGCTGGAACTAAAACGGCTGATGCACCCCATGGCCGTGATTCCGGTCAGGATCGACGGGAAAGCCATACCCCAGGAGATCATCACCAATTTCCTGGCCTTTTTCCTGCTTTACATATTGCTTTTTTTTGCCGGGGCAACCCTGATGACTTTCTTCGGACTGGATTTCACCTCGGCCATCGGGGCTTCCATTGCCACCCTCGGTAATATCGGGCCGGCCATCGGCAGTGTCGGGCCGGCAGAGAATTATGCGCATATCCCCGCAGGAGGGAAATGGATCCTCAGCTTTTTTATGCTGCTGGGCAGGCTGGAGCTTTTTACAGTGCTGTTGCTGTTCTCGCCCAGTTTCTGGAAAAAATAAGTAGTATATTTGCTGATCCAAGCTTCCTGCAATATGCTCAGCATCTGCATTCCAATCTTCAACCAGGATGTCGGCACACTGGCTGCGGAACTGCACCGCCAGGCTGCCGGGCTGGGCACTCCCGTGGAGCTTCTGCTACTGGATGACGGTTCAGATGAGCCAACGAAAGAAAAGAACAGGGGGCTGGCATCCCTTCCCCTGGTCAAATATGAAGAACTTCCGGAAAACATCGGACGAAGCAGGATGCGAAACGAGCTTGCCAAAAGATCCGCCTATCCTTACCTGCTGTTTATTGACTGCGACATGGAAGTGACATCCGGAGAATACCTGCAGCAATATATCCGATACACAGAACCCGGGACAGTTGTTTGTGGCGGGCATCTTTACAGTAAAGATCAACCGGATCAACCATGGTTGCTTCACTGGCTGGCAGGTTCCTGCCGCGAGGTAAAAGCGGCAGAAAAACGCCGGGAACGGCCCTATCATTCTTTCATGACCGCCAATTTCATGATTGACAAACAAGTGATGGCCCGCATTGGTTTCCGTGAAGACCTTAGTGGTTACGGCCATGAAGATACACTGATGGGATACGGGCTGAAAAAAGAAGGTATTCCGGTGCTACACATCGACAACCCCCTGTATCACAACGGATTGGAACCTGCTTCCGTTTTCCTGGAGAAAACCGCGGAAAGCCTCGAAAACCTGTGGAAGTCGTACAAGCTGACAGGGAAAGACCCTGTATACGCCCGCATGGTGACCATTCTCCGGACTTATCTGACCCTCAAAAAATGGGGGCTGTCAAATGTGCTTGGGAAGTTTTCAGGATTGCTGGCCAGGCCCGCAGAAAGGCATCTTCAAAGCAGGCACCCAAGCCTGCGGGTATTCGACCTGTACAAATTATGTGTGCTTTGCCGCGTGGCGGATTGAATCCTTTTTTCGCATGCCAGGGGGCGTATTACCCGCTTTTGATCTGGTGTGAGCGTCAGGACCCTTTCTGCGGCAGGTAGGTTTCCAGCAGGCTGCATAACCCGTCCGGGATCAGGCTCACACTATTGAGCTCGGCAGGCAGCAATACAGTCTCTCCCTTTGACAGTTTCTCCTTCCCGCCCGGGTAGCTGATGGTCGCACTTCCCCCGATACACACATACACCACGAATGAATCCACAAACACATAATCACTTTCAATCACACTGTCAAAGCTGATCAGCCTGGTGGTGAAGGCATGGGAATTCACAAGGTCAACGGGGCGATTCAGGTTTTCGGAATAGGTGATCCGCTGGTCACCGGCACGGAAATCAATCACATCCATGGCTTCTTCCGTATGCAGTTTACGGGCCTTGCCCGTTTCTGCTCCCCTGTCCCAATCATACAAACGGTAGGTAATGTCGGATGACTGCTGGATCTCGCAAAGGGTGATCCCTGCACCAATTCCGTGCACCTGCCCGGGCGGAATATAAAACACATCCCCGGGCTTTACTTTTTCTCTGCGCAACAGCTGTTGAAGTGTTTTGTTTTGAAGGTGATGCAAATATTCCCCGGGATCCGTGTCTTTGTTGAACCCCAGCAAAAGTTCCGCCCCCGGGTCAGCTTCCAGCACATACCACATTTCTGCTTTGCCGCTGCAGTTGTGCCGCTCCCGGGCAATGGCGTCGCCGGGGTGAACCTGAATGGACAGAGGCTCACAGGTATCAAGGAACTTAAAGAGTAGCGGAAAGGAAATCCCGTGGTCGCTGTAAACCCGGTCACCGACCAGGTCGCCCATATAAACTTCTGCAAGCTCATTGATCGTGTTTCCTTCCAGAAATCCGTTGGATGCCACTGATTCACTGCCATCCACGCCAGAGAGCTCCCACGACTCACCACAATTAGGAAGAGGCGCAAAATCTTTCCCAAACAATGATTTCATACGGGTTCCTCCCCAGACTTTTTCTCTGAACAGGGGAGTAAACTTCAGGGGGTATAATGAAGACATAAATTACACATTAGGGCCAGCGGATATTCTCCTCTTCATCCATGGCCACCGCCCAGCTCACCAGCCCGAGCCGGCCGTTGTCAAACACAAACTGCATATGGGCATCATTAAAAAAGACAATCCGCTCATCCAGTTCAGGGTCATCCTCAACTTC
The DNA here is from genome assembly GCA_003555385.1 of Bacteroidales bacterium. Lineage (GTDB taxonomy): Bacteria > Bacteroidota > Bacteroidia > Bacteroidales > UBA7960 > PUPG01. Next base: position 2,699 of record PWHO01000230.1, on the reverse strand, counting down.
ATGATCGTCAAAACCATTTTTCTTCATCAGCTCAATGATCCCGTTCTGATCCAGTTCAAAAACCTGTTGGCCAAACATGCTTGCCTCGGCATTGTCTGTTTCAAAATTGGTAACCACATTATTCAGTTCTTTCTCAAAATAAACGGCATGCCCCAGCTCATAATAACTCCATACCTCCACCTCGTGGATTTCTCCTTCCACATCAATGGTTTCTGTTTCCTGGGGAGGACCCAGTACAGCTTCCACGTCTTTCTGGGTAGCGCCAAATTTCAAGCTTCCGAATCCATGCAGGGGTTTAATATCCAATACGTTTTTCATGGGATGGGTTTTTCTGGTAAGTAATTAGGGTGTACTCAAACAAATATACAGATTAATTATAAGGCGACATCCTCCGTGATAAAATTTATCTAAGCAAACGGAGAATCGGGCTCTTTGGCCATGTGATCGTACACCAGCTTGTCGGTCCAGGCAGGGAAAAATTTGCTCAGCCAAACGGTCAGCCTGCCCTGGCGGGTCAGCACCAGTGTCCGCTTTCGTTTGGCAACGGCCCGGAGTATATGACAGGCAACCGTTTCGGGCGGCATCATTTTGGCTTCCTCCCGGGGGAATTCCCCCTGCATGCTTCCATCTTTTGACAGGGCTGTTTTCCTGATGTTGGAACTGGTAAAACCGGGGCAGGCAATCAATACATGAAGGCCTGTTTTCCTGTTTTCAATCCGAAGGCACTCAAGAAACCCCTGCAGGGCAAACTTGGAAGCAGAATAACCACTACGGGCAGGCAAGCCCTTGTAGCCGGCAATGGAGGACACCCCCACCACGCTGCCACCGGATCGCAGTAAATGCGGCAGGGCGTATTTGGTACAATACACAGCACCCCAGAAATTGACCTGCATCAGGCGTTCCAGCACACTTAATTCTGCATCGGCAAATAAGGCACGCATAGACACTCCGGCATTGTTGATAAGCACATCAAGGCGGCCGAACCGCGTGGTGGCCTTTTCCAGCAACCTGGCACAATCAGATTCTTTGGCCACATCTGTTTTTACAATCATAAACCGGTTCTTGTCATAACCCTCCACGGCTTTCTGCATGTCTGCCAGGGAACGGGCCGCAAGTACAACAAAAGCCCCTTGCTGAAGGGCCTCCGATACCAGGGCACGACCGATGCCCGAAGAAGCCCCGGTTACGAGAACAACTTTATCCTTAAAAAAATCACCATCCATAGCTGAAAAAATGTCGGTATTGAACCTATGCGTAGCAAATGCAAACCTACGCCAATTTTTAAAACGAAATCCATAATTTTGTCAACAATTGCCTGACCTGATTGTCTGCAGAAAAAACGCATCCCATGGAAATCATTGAAGTGAAAGACAAAAAAACCGCCGGGGAGTTTTTACACCTCCCAAGGCTGATTTATGCCGACGACCCGAACTGGATCAGCCATTTGGACCAGGATGTGGAAGCCGTATTTGACCCGGATAAAAACCCCCGATTCCGAAGCGGTGAAGCCACGCGTTGGATACTGAAAAACAACCGGGGAGAACTCATTGGCCGGATCGCCGCCTTTGTCAATGAGCAACTTGCCTACACATTTAAGCAACCAACCGGGGGGATGGGCTTTTTTGAATGCATCAATGACAAAGATGCGGCTTTCCTGCTGTTTGACACATGCAAGGCATGGCTGGAAAAAAGAGGAATGGAGGCAATGGACGGGCCGGTCAACTTCGGGGAGAAAGAAAGGTTCTGGGGGTTGCTTGTGGAGGGGCACGGGCGCCGGCCACCTTACCTGATGAACTACCACCCACCATATTACAAAGAACTGCTGGAGGCTTACGGTTTTAAAAACTACTATGAGCAATATGTGTATCATAGTCCCACGGATGTCAGCCTGCCCCCTGTGCTGGAAAAAGTGCACCAGCGACTGATCCGGAAGCAGGGGTACCATTTTGAACACCTGCACACCGAAAACCTCGAAAAATACGCCCGGGATTTTATGACCATTTACAACAAGGCCTGGGGGAAAGCGCACAAACATTTCAGGGAAATGACCATGGAGGAAGCGATAAAATCCTTTAAGGGGATGCGAAGTGTCATCGATGAGAAACTGATCGTTTTCGGCTACCACCAGGGAGAACCTGTGGCCTTTTTTATCGGCATGCCTGAATTGAATGAACTCTTACGCTTTGTAGATGGAAAATTAAACACCCTTGGTAAAATAAAGTTCCTTTACCACCGATGGCGCGGCAAGTGCAGGACCATCTACGGGATGGTTTTCGGGGTGGTGCCGGAATACCAGAAAAAAGGGCTTGAAAGCGCCCTTATCCTTTCGCTCAAAGAAATTATTTCCCGCAGGAATTTCTACAAGTCGATGATCATTACGTGGATCGGGGATTTCAATCCACAGATGATCAAGATTGTGGAACACCTCGGTGCAGAAAAGATTTTTACCCTGGTCACCTACCGGAAGCTGTTTAACGAGGGGGCTGTTTTTGAGAGGCATCCGATGGTCGGCGCTGCGCGCCGACGGTTGGTTAGTTGTTAGTTCTCACGGGCCATGGGCTGGGGAAGCTGCCTGGGGTTTGGGAAACGGCCGAGGCGGTTGTTGGTTGTTGGTTCTCATGGGATGTGGATGGTGGGGGTTGCCCATAACCGATGGACGGGGTTGGGAGGTTGTTGGTTGTTGGTTCTCATGGGCTGAG
>PWHO01000189.1 GCA_003555385.1 Bacteroidales bacterium | reverse complement strand
TTGAAAGATCCTGGTTGTATAAAGAGCTGGGTGATTTCCGGCCCCTGACGATCACATTGCCCTTGTAAAGGTCCAGATCCACCACGCCATCAATCAATTCCTGGCTTTTGTTCAGGGATGCCCGCAGGAAATCCATTTCAGGACTGTACCAGAACCCGTTATATGCAAGTTCTGCAAATTTTGGCGACAGCATATTTCTCAGGCGCAAAACCTCTCTGTCCATGGCAATTCCTTCGATGTCAAGGTGGGCTGTGAAAAGAATGGTTGCTCCGGGAGTTTCGTAAATCCCTCTTGATTTCAGTCCTACAAAGCGGTTTTCCACCATGTCCAGCAGTCCGATTCCGTTCTCGCATCCCAGCTTGTTCAGGTATGAAAAAATATTCAATGGACCTTCAATGAGCGTATTTTTTTCAGGATGGGTTACTTTTACCGCGACTCCGTCTTTGAACTCAATGGAGATGCTGGTAATGCGATCCGGCGCATCCATCGGAGCGGTAATACGGGAAAGGATATCGTTTCCCGGAGCAAAACGCGGATCTTCCAATACCCCCGCTTCATGGCTTATATGCAATAAGTTATCATCTTCACTGTAGGGTTTTTTTAATGAAGCTTTTACCGGGATGTTTTTTTCCGCTGCATAATTCAACATATCGGTTCTTCCTTTGAACTGTTTCAGGAAAACCGGGTCTTTCCATGGTGCCAGCACTTTTATTGCCGGATTCAGAGCGTAATAAGTCAGCTCGAAACGAACCTGATCATTCCCTTTGCCGGTAGCCCCGTGTGATACCCAGGTGGCGTTAAGCTCATCGGCAAGGGCGATCTGCCCTTTGGCGATCAGGGGGCGGGCAAGAGCTGTCCCGAGCAGGTAGCGATTCTCATAAATGGCACTGGCCTGAATGGCGGGGAAAATGAAATCCCTCACGAATTCTTCCTTCAAGTCTTCGATAACAACATCACTTGCCCCGATTTCGAGTGCCTTTTCCCTGGCTTCATCAAAATTATCGTTCTGTCCCACGTCGGCAATGTATGCGATTACTTCGTAACCTTGTTCTATGAGCCATTTCAGGATCACTGAAGTATCCAGCCCTCCGCTGTAAGCAAGGATTGCTTTTTTTGGTTGTTTGGTCATTTAGAAATTAAGTTTAGGATTGGTATTAATGTGATGGAAAGAGCATATTGTCTTTCAGTGCAGGAAATATTGTTCTGAGGGCTTTTTTGATTTCTTTTCTCTCACTTCCTTCGGCCGGTATCAGTAAAATCGTATCGTCTCCGGCAATGGTGCCAACAATTTCGTACCGGCCTGCCTTGTCAATGGCAATGGCCACGCTATTGGCATAACCGGGCAGGGTTTTTACGATACCAAATTGGTTGGCAAAATGAATGGCCTGAATGGCTGAAGTGAGAAATGACTGATCCAGACCCGGAGCATCCTGAAGAGATTGATTTTGCCCGGGCAGGGAAAAAATGCTTCCCTTTTCCGGGTCAGCTTTTCTGCCTACTTGTAAAGCTTTTAAATCTCTTGAGACTGTGGCCTGTGTAAGGTCGAAACCTTCTTTCTGCAATTTCTGCAATAACTCATCCTGACTGCTGATCTTTTCTGTCTGGATGAGTTTTTTGATGGCAAATAGCCGTTGTGATTTTGTGTCCATGATGTATAAATATGCAATTAAAATGCAAAAATATACAAAATGTAATACAGTATCAAATTATTCCTGGAAAAAGAAACAGTAAAATTAACTCCTGAGTTGCTGGTTCAGCCGTTGAACAGCCTGGAAGTCGATGTAATACAGGAATCTGACCGAGAAACTGTTTACCTGGGGCTGGTCGATCATGTCCCTGATATTGTCTGAATAGCTTGGTGGCAATATGGTTTCGTGGTGGTCAATGACATTTTTCCAGGCAAGGGTCATCTGGCTGCCCGGGGCAAAATGCCAGGTAAGCAGCACATCTGCTGTAAAAGCATTGTAATTGATGTCGTTGACCTGCAGGTCTTCCTCAATGGGCCTGAGTCGTCCGTCTTCCTGCAGGAAATAATATTGCCCGTCATAATCGACCCTTGACCAGTAATGCCTGAGATCAAGGTTCAGTGACAGGTCATTGTTAATTATATAGGTGGCCTCGTAAACATTGGTAATGGTGGGGGACTGCCTCCGGCCAAAATACACAGAGTCCGGGTGGTGTTGCCTCACGTAACCGATATCGTTGCGTTTCTTATCATAATCAAAGCCGTAAGACATATTCAGGCGGTCACTGATACGCAGGGTGGGTTTGATGCCAAAACCAAATGATTCCTGCTCTTCGGTGGCCATGGTTTTGTCATAGGAAAAACTCCCGTCTACGTAAATCCTTCTGCGGTAATCCGAGGAGTAACGTAAATCCATCCCATAGGCTTCTTCCGTTCGATAAAATCTGCCGGGGACCCTTGGTTCGAAATAGTCACGTTCTCCCCTGGGGTGATAGTTTATATTCCCCATGATATGGAAACGGGTATCAAACAACATCCGCATGCTGTAATTAAGGCGCAGGTTGGTAAAAGTGTCAGGGCTGTAAAGGCGACTGTAACTCAGATTGAGGGTGTTGGTGAGGGACAGGAACCTCCAGAACGGGTCGAAGATGTTGTGGCTGAGTGATAATCCGTCATCCACCCTGTTGTTTCTGCGCAGGAAGCCCATGTCATTCTGGTCGTAATCATCGCTGATTACATTGCGATTGTAATTGTACTGCCAGGTTCCGCCGAATTTGCCGATTCTCAAGTCGTATTTGTGTCCGAATACATCTTCGTGGTCTGAGAAATATTGCTGGCTGACCGCCCCCGATCCGCTGATGCGGAACATATTGCTGCTGTCATTCAGCCGGAATTCCGTTCCGGTAACGTTTGCCGTGTATCCTTCGGCAGCTCCCGCTACATTGGTGTTGACCAGGCTCACAAAGGAATTATTGCGCAGGCTCTGATCGGCTACGATCAGGTTGTAATTGGTGAAAGGTTGGGTGACAACTTCCCTGGTTTCCCCGGTGACGGAATCTTTGAGAGTGGACTGGCTTGCAGCCGTCATGGCATTGAAAAAACCAAGCCCCAATCCCGAACTGGTTCGGCCTGATACTTTTGTGGCGTTAATCATCCGTGTTTCCAGCGGGTTGTCTTTGATGATCTCGTGTTCTTCCCGTTCTCCTGCAGCCCGGTTATAGTTCCGGGGCCGGGCTCCGATGCGGCGTGAATAAAAAAGGTCGGCTTTGCCAAAAAGTTCCATCCCCTCAGTAAAAAACTGCCGGTTTTCGTCATATTTTACCTCATAGGGCGATAGGTTCAACACTTTGGCATCGGACTGTACCTGGCCAAAATCGGGGATCAGGGTCATGTCCATGGTAAAACTGGGGCTGATGCCATATTTAACATCCATCCCCCCGTTGAAGGAGTTGGCCCACCCCCTGTCCATTCCGTTTTTTTCCATATACCCCGACAGGTATGGATAAAATGCCAGGCGAATGGGTGGTTCAACCCCGTCGATCCCGTTAAGTCTGCCCATATAGGCAAGTTCATCACCAACCCTGCGGTTGACAAAATTCCAGGATGAGGTCTCCCGGGTACGGCGTACCTCCCGCCAGAAATTAATGCCCCATTCCTGCATTTCACCCCGCGGAAAGCGCAGTGCGGAATAAGGGATTTCCATTTCGACAATCCAACCCTCATCTGAAATACTTACTTCGCTGAGCCATACTGCATCCCAGTTGGTGTCGCCGCCGCGACGGGCTCCGCCCGAGATATTGCTGTCGGTTTGCACTCCGGATGCGGATACCTGGAACCTGAACCCATTTATGCCGTCATCAAAAGGATTGATATCTACATAAAAGCGGTCGGCATTCAGGTTATTTCCTGAATTCCTGAGGCCCATTTCGGTCAGGATACTGTCCGGGTGGTCATGCATTTTGGCGGCAATGTAAATGGCATTGTCATCATATAAAACCCGTACTTCTGTTTCGCGGCTGGCGGGCCGGTCGTTGTGTGGTTCATACTGGTAAAATCTGCTTGCCACATTGGCCTTGTCCCATGCCGGATCCTGCATGGTCCCGTCAATCACGGGTGGAGCAGAAACCCTTACGGCATTCAACAACTTACGGCCCTCTGAAGCAGAGGCAGACTGTAATCCGGGAATAAAAAAAATAAGCAAAACCAGGGAGGCGGGTATGCTGAAGCGAATCCTGTTCATCTATATAAAAAACTGAGAGAAACCTTATTGTCGGCGCAAAGATATAAAAGCTCTGCGCATCTGACCTGTCGGGTCAGGCTTATTATACATAAAGCAGAATGCGCTATGTCATTTTTTGGTATTTTTCGATAAACTTCCCGGTTACAGGTCGACAGAGACAGCTGGTTTGTCATTATGCCGGAAACGGATGTGCTTCAATCGTACATCAGGGAGGTAAGTGATCTTTGCAGCATCATAGGCGCCTGGTGTGATGAAGACTTCCAGGGAGTCTTTTTCCGGCTGAATGCGCCATATGGTGGGAGAATATCCCTGTCCGTTTTCGCTGAATCCGGTTATTACAATGTGTCCGTCCGGGTGAAAACTCCCTTCTTCAAACAGGCAGGCCGGACCACAAAACAGCAGACGTTCTCTGCTGTTATCTTTCAGGTCTATCAGCCCGATTTCCATATCCGCACCTCTGCCTTGGAAAAATAACCCTCCTTCCGAATCCTCTTCGAGAACAAGATGGTAACTGTCGAGATCTATCGCCAGGGTGGAATCGGAATTGAACACAAACAAGGCTGAAAAGGGGTCTTCCCTGTTAATTTCGAATGGTCGTTTTTCCAAACGATATGGACGCGCGTAGGTGGCAGAGTCAGTGAAATCTTCCCGATCAAATCCGTAGTAATCTAACCATCTTTCCATGCGTTGATCGGGTCGGGATTCCACGTGTTCATCGATAGGGGACGAATCCGGTGTTTCAGGCCGGGGTCCGCATGCCTGAAGTACCAGAAGCACGAAAATGAAAATTATGCTGACTTTTTTGATCATAAGGTTGAATTTTTCAGAATCTCCATCCCAGCAGATTCCAGAAATGAAACTGCCAGAGACTCAACAGGAAGGCCAGCGTTGCCAGCCCGTAAAATAAACGGCTGCTATTTTTGGTTCGCGGGACTTTCCAGATGTAAAAGTTACTGCCGATCATAATGAGGGTGAAAGGTATTGCGGCAATGGGAAAAAACAAAGCGATTCGTATGCCGGAGGGGATTCCGAAAATAATCTCTTCGCCGCCGGCGGAGGAAAACAGCAGAAGGTAAAACACCAGGAAAAACAGTGAGGTGGTCCAGGCGATGATTTTGGAAAATACCGGAAGGTTATGAAGTGCCCTGGGCTTTTTGTCATATTGTCTTCTGGCAAAATAGAGCCAGGGCCACACGATCAAAATATACAGCACGCACAACAAGGTAATGACCATAATAATCAGATGATAATGCATCTGGTACATGCCGGCGACCCGGTTAAAAGCCATGATGGGGTATTCTCCCAGGTATAGTTTTTCTGCAGCTTTCCCGTCCTGAGGGCTGAAAGCCACATAGGTGTTACGCTGACTAATAAAAAAAGTTGTGCTGTCTACCGGAACAAGTTGATGAGTTTCACCGAACATATCCCGGAGCTGAATCCCGCTTTCGGTTGCGGACACTTCCAGGTTGTTCATGCTTCCGATGATCTTCAGTAAGCTGGAGTGCGGACGCCTGTTGGACATGTATTGTCCTTCAAAACCCGCCAGATATTCGGGGCTGAGTTCAATAGTGGCCGTTGAATCAGAAGGAGCCGGGAAGTAGCGATCCAGGAAATGGTTCAGCACATTGCCGTAACTCTTTTGTGCGTTTTTCCCGTTAAAAGACATAAATAATGCCGTATCGTGTTCGGGGAACAAAGCAACCAGGGAATGGAAGAGGAAGGTGTTGCCTCCGTGGCCGATGATCCGGATGTGTCTTCTGCTGCTGTCAATGAAACCGTGAAGAGCGGGATTCATAGAATCCGCATGTTGCAAGACCGGTTCCTGCATAATGGCATAAGTGGCTGAATCAAGCAGGCTGATGGTATCGTGCCTGGTTTGGTTTAGAAGGGCGTCCATAAAAATGGCCATGTCGGAGGCGGTGGAAGAGGCTCCCCCGGCGCCTGCCATCGGGATCACCTCAAAACCCCTGGGTTCGAATTGACCTTCCTGCCATGCATAACCGATTGACAAGTAAGGTTGCAGGTAATTGGGGACAGGTTGTCTGAAAGTAGAGAAGTCCATATCCAGTGGGGTGAAAATATGAGCTTCTGCATATTCTTCAAAAGACATCCCGCTTGCTTTTTCAACCAGGAGCTGGGCAAGCCCTGTTCCATGGTTGCTGTAGGCGGCTTCATGGAGAGGGGGCATAATGCGGCGTGGAAGTTTTTTTCGGAACTGTTCCTCCAGTGGCGGAACCAAATCCTCTTCCCGAAGGAAAAGATGAAGCAGCACATCTTCAAACCCGGGGGTATGAGACATCAGGCTGCGCAGTGTGATGGGTTCATCATACGTGTCAGGAATGATGAATGAGGTGAGGTATTGGTTGATGTCTGCGTCCAAACGGAGGTTTCCCTGTTCCACCTGTTGCAATACGGCAATCCAGGTGAAGAGTTTGGAAATGGAGCCCAGCCTGAAAAGACTTCGTTCGGGATCTACTTTGTTCCCTGCCTCGATATGGGTGTATCCGTAACCTTTGTTTAATAACAATTCTCCTTCGTGGATGAGTGAAATGGTGGCGCCGGCGATTTTCAGTTCATCCATCGTGGTAAGGATTACGCCGTCCATAAATGCTTCAAGGGCCAAGGTGTCCTGAAAAGAAAGGGCGGGCAGGGTATCAGCGCGGGCATTGTCATTGTTTGCACTAAGCGATTGACCCGTCCAAAAAAGAACAAGCAGAAACAGGAAGAAAAAGCGTATTGGTTTGTTCATCGGAGGGGGGTATTTATTAGAAAGGGTAAATATAATAAACATGTATGAAAAACCCTCTCCGGTCGTTGTGTTATTTCTATAAGTCGACCTTCCCGTTGATTTTTTCCAGTAACAGATAAATATCGTCTACGCAACCACCGCACACGGTGCCTGCCGAGGTGGCATCGCCAACTTCCTCAATGGTTTTGAGTTTCTGGTCGCGAATGGCTTTTTCTATTTCGCTTTGCGTGATTTCGTTGCAGGTACAAATGATCGGATCTTCCATGGTTTGTTGGTTAGTCGGCTTAGTCGGCGCTGCGCGCCTCCGGTTAGTCGAGGGCTATCGCCCTCTCCAGTTGTTGGTTAGTCGGGGGCTGCGCCCCCTCCAGTTGTTGGTTATTTAGCTTTTTACTAGATGGTTATGACCCCGAAGGGGTCACACGTTAATAGCCAACGTGCTTTGTTCGTATGACTGTGCACGTATGACGATCCCTTTTATGACCCCGAAGGGGTCACACGTTAATAGGAACAGGGAAGGGGTTTTCCTTCCCTGTTCCGTGGCAGGATTAATTTTCACCGAGGAAAATTTTCATGTCTTCGTCTACCGTACCGATGCCGCTGATGCCGAAATTCTCTACCAGCACATTGGCTACATTGGGTGAGAGGAAAGCAGGCAATGTGGGTCCGAGGTGAATGTTTTTCA
>PWHO01000030.1 GCA_003555385.1 Bacteroidales bacterium | reverse complement strand
CGGACCGGGAAATCTATACGCATGTATTGTCTGACCAGGGCCTGCATGCCGGCGAAACCTTATTTATTGATGACTCCTTCCAGCATGTGGAGGGTGCGCGTAAAGCAGGGTTGAATGCAGTATGGCTTGATGTGCAGTGTATGGAGGTAAATGATTTGTTTACGGATCATCACCACCTGCGGGAGGACATTGAAACACTGATTGCGGATGGATCGGGCAGAGGACTTCAGTGAGGGTTCATGTAAAGGAATTTTCGATATCGTCCATAACCTGATTCAGTTCCCCCAGCGAACCGGCGGTTACCAGCCTGACCCGGTAAGGCTTGAAGCCGGGAGCGCCCTTGAAATAATTGCTGTAATGTTTCCGCATCTCAAATAAGGCGGTCTTTTCACCCTTCCACCCAGCAGAAAGTTCAATGTGCCGGCGGCACACTTCCAGCCTCTCCTTTAATCCCGGTGAGGGCAATTGCTCACCCGTGGAGAGATAATGCCGGATTTCCTTAAATATCCATGGGTTTCCGATGCAGGCCCTTCCGACCATCACCCCGTCCACCTGGTGCTTTTCAAAGGCTTCCAACGTAGCTGGTCCGTCACAGATGTCGCCGTTCCCGATAATGGGGATATGCATCCGCGGGTTCTTTTTTACCTCCCCGATCAGTCTCCAGTCAGCCATCCCCCGGTACATCTGGCAGCGCGTACGTCCGTGAATGGCCAAAGCAGCAATGCCACAATCCTGCAGCCGCTCTGCGATCTCAACAATCTGCTGGTGTTCGCGGTCATACCCCAGGCGGGTTTTTACGGTCACAGGCAGGTTCACTGCTTTGACAATCCGGCGGGTCATTTCCTCCATTTTGGGGATATCGTTCATAATCCCGGAGCCGGCACCTTTGGAGGCCACCTTGCGAACAGGGCATCCGAAATTAATGTCAATAAAATCGGGGGCTGCTTTCTCTGCAACCATTGCTGCGCCGACCATGGCATCAGCATGGGCGCCGAAAATCTGTATAGAGACAGGTCGTTCTTCCGGGTAGATGTCCAGCTTATGAAGGCTTTTGTTCGAATCTCTGATCAGCCCGTCAGCAGAAATAAATTCCGTGTACACCCAGTCAGCTCCCATCTCTTTGCACAGCAAGCGGAACGGAGGATCTGTAATGTCTTCCATGGGTGCCAGTATTATAGGCAACTGAGGAAAGGTAACCTTCCCTATGCGAATGCTTTGCCTGTGAATCCCTGTATCGATAGCGCCCACGATGATTGAAAAGAATTTGTATTTTTGATGTTTCAGTTACAAAAATATAACAAATGATCAATATGAAAGATCAGGGAATTCTGGGGGGATTACATCCCGCTGTCAAATTATTGTTGCTTGTGATGGTCATGCTGGTCAGCACCCTGGTGGTTTTCCTGCTGGGGTTTATCATTGCACTGCCTTTCTGGGGGGGAGGGCTGCTGCAGGGGATGGACATGACAGGGGTTGGCGATCTGAACCAGGTCCGCTACCTTCAACTGCTATCCCATATTGGGATGTTTGTTCTTTCATCACTGGTTTTTGCACTGCTTGTGGGCGGACGTCCGCTGCGATACCTGAAGGCGCACAAGAATCCGACGGGCCGTGGCATATTGTTATCGGTGCTGATAATGCTGGCTGCTTTACCTCTTGTCAACTATGTGATGGAACTGAACCAGCAGATGTCCTTGCCGGAATCACTGCGTACCCTGGAAGAATGGATGCGTCAGGCTGAAGATGCTGCCCAGGTGATGACGGAGCGTTTTCTGCAGGTGACAACTTACCAGGGTTTGCTGTTCAATATTTTCCTTATTGCCATTGTGCCGGCCATTGGGGAGGAGTTTATCTTCCGGGGCGCCCTGCAGCGGATTTTTCATCAGTGGAGTCGGAATGCGCACGTGGCGGTGATCATTACAGCCCTTATTTTCAGTGCCATCCATTTTCAGTTTTACGGATTTTTGCCACGCTTTGTGCTGGGATTGGTACTGGGATATATGATGGTAACCACCGGAAATATCTGGGTGCCTGTGATGGGTCACTTTTTTAACAATGCCGCTGCAGTGATTACTTTTTTTATTGTTCACAATTATACAGAGATGGATCCTGAGGCGGTGGGTAGTCAAAGTTTCGGCTTCCTTCTGGCATTGATCAGCCTTGTACTGGTTGTGGTATTTTTCAGAATGCTGTCGTGGTACTCCGGGCGTGACCGGCAACAGCCGGGGAGAACTGCATCGGGCTTGCCGTAAACAACCACCCGAAATAAGCCGGGGCGAAAGAGATGGTGGCTGACCTGTTCAATGGAGGCTGGCCTGTTTAAAGAATCGTGGCTACAAATCTTTCAACAGCCGGTTCTGGTCGGTGTTTTCAAGAATGTCATAAAATTTGTGTAGTGCAACTTTAATCTGTTCCAGTGTTGGAGTGGATTTAGCGATCAATACATTCATCCCTTTTTTATCCAGCCGTTCCAAAACCGTCCTGATGGTGATGGCATGCGTGTCAATGGCAGGCTGGAAGGCATATTCCTTTGCCTGGGGAGCTTCCGTAGTGGCCACAAGCCCTGTATCCTCCAGGTCGTTCAGAATGTTTCTTGTGAGGCTGTTGGGGATATGGAGAGCGTCAGATAACTGGTCTGAACTCATAGGTCGTTCTCGATTCTGGAAGTTTTTCACAATGCGCTGCAGAATATATACAGCCAATATTCTTTTGTTGAGCTGAGAAATGTTTTTTGTTTCCGCTTCGAACTCATAATTTTTGACGTGTTGACTGGCAAAGGAAAGTTCGGCACCGAACAGCACAACGATCCAGCTTACCTGCATCCACAAAAGCAGAAGTGGAACGGCGGCAAAAGATCCATAAATGGCACCGTATTTAGCGGCTCCGATCTGGAAGGCAATATAGGCCCACTGCACCAGTTGAAATATGGTGCCTGCAATGATTCCTGCAATGGCAGCTGATGAAAACCGGACATTGGTATTGGGCATGATGATGTAAAGCAGGGTAAAGATGGTCCATATCAGCAGGTAGGGAATCAGGCGGACGAACCCCAGCATGACGGGATTGAGCAGCCCGTTATCTGTCTGTTGTATCTGTGTGTTCAGGAATACGGTTGCCGCACTTGCCATGATAAAGAAAAGCGGTGCCAGGAACATCATGGCAAAATAATCACTGAACCGGCGTGACCAGGGGCGGGATTTATTTACCTGCCAGATGCGGTTGAAAGATTCTTCAATGTTGACCAGCAACATGGTAATGGTGTACAATAAAATGGCCAGACCAACGGCGGCCACAGTTCCTCCGTGCGTTTCCCGGAAAAAAGAGTCTACAATTTCCATCACCCAGTTGAAAACCTCTTCACGTCCGGCCAGGGCAGCCTCTACTTGTCTCTCCACATACATTTCGAGGCCGAAGCCCTTGGCGATCCCAAAGGCGAGGGCCACAACCGGCACGATACTGAACATGGAATAAAAGGTCAGGGCAGGGGCCCTGAGCAGGATATTGTCTTCGCGAATTCCACGCAATGCCAGGATAAGGACACGCAGTTGCTTGACCAGAAAACTGTCGCGTGGCGACAGGTCTTTCAAAGACACCCGCCAGATATCTTTTTTGAGAAAGCGGGCGGCTTTCCTTGTATGATGCCTGTAAGCAGAGATTTTTTTCTTCATGATCGCGGGGAGACAGGGATGAATAATGGGATGGCTTATCCCAAATGTACAAAAAAAGAGACTGCCTCGCATAACGGAGACAGCCTCTTTTCCTGCGTTTAAAATTATTTAGTCGATTACAAAGATGGCTTCCTCCAGTCCCTGGTTAATTTCAACGTTGTCTACGGTGACCTCTATGGTCTGGGGTCCCACTTCCTGGGTGATGGAAAATGGAATGACAAAACCGTCCACCTCCTTGTAGTCATCATAAGTGGAGATTCCCCCGTCATTTTCTGTCTTAACCTTTAACCCGCTTGTTGTACAATAGTAATTATGTACGGTGCTGCCATCGGGGTAAGTGGCTTCAACCTTATACGCTGACTGGCCCTCAAGGATTTCAACACCAAGCAGCCCCTTCTCAATTCCAAATTCCTTGTATGACAGTTCAGGAATGATGGCAGACTCCATTTTGAGCTGTTCAAATTCGGCTCCTTCGGTGAATTCCTGACGCCCCATTTGGGATACAACCACACCTTTTTCCCCGTCAAACAACTGCTGTGAAAGGGTCATGCCGCCCATTGATGTTTTCTGCAGCAAGAAATGCGGGGCTTTCTTATAAATGGTCATTTGTACCTCCTGCTCCATAAGCCGGCCTGTCATTTCCTGCCTGATATCCCGGATGCTTTCCAGCCTCTCGCGGCCCCCGATTGCTTCGATATACTGCTCCATCACCGTTTCTGCGGTATATCCTTCCGGTACCGGGCGGAGCTCCTCTTCTTCGACGGGCCTTCCGAACGCATCATACAACTCTGCCACACCGGTTGAGCTGAATGGGCGGAGGCTTTCAATCACCTCCTCTTTGCTGCCTGCCACCACAATATAGGCGTTATCAGGGTTCAGATGCTTATTGGCCATTTCGTGTACATCTTCCACACTTACCTCATTCAGCCTTTCCAGGTAAGTTCTGTAGTAGTCATCCGGTAAATCATAACGGATGGTGTTCAGGGCAAAGTTGGCAATGGTTCTGGGGCTTTCCAGCGAGCGGGCAAAGCTTCCGGTCATGAAATTCCTGGTCAGCTCGAGACTGCTTTCCTCCACAGGTTCCTGCATCATTCGCTCCATCTCATAGAGAATTTCCGTAACGGTGCTGTCGGTTACAGCATTCCGTACCTCAGCCCTGGCGTTGAATCTTCCCACGAGGCGGTCGGATGACAGGTTGGAGCGTGCTCCATAAGTATAACCTTTGTCTTCACGAAGGTTCTGCATCAGCCGGCCTGAAAAGGCACCGCCCCCGAGGATCGAGTTCATTACGCTGGCCTTGATCGCATCTTCATGTCCGGGTTGCAGCTCAACAGGATGGGTTACGGTTACCAGGCTTTGGACTGCACCACGGCGGTCAGCCACTGCCACCCGTCTTCCGTCCGGTGGAGCAGGCGTTGGGTAGGTCCTGGTTGGAACTTCACCGGGCTCCCAGCTTCCAAAATAGGTTTCAGTAACCTCCCTGGCTTCATCCAGGTTGATATCCCCTACAATAACCATATAAGCCACATTGGGTTTGAAATGATCTTCGTAATACTGCCTTAGCATATCGCGTTGTACATTGTCCAGGCTTTCCTCTGTTGTTACCTCTCCGTAAGGATGATCCTCTCCGTAAACAACCGCACGGGATACATTGGCTACCATGGAGCTTGCATCATTGCGTGTTGTTGCAAGGCCCGACCTGGTCTGGTTCATCAGTCGTTCAAGCTCTTCCTCCGGGAAGGAAGGGTTCATCAGGATATCCGACATAAGTTCCAGCAGTGTTTCTCTGTGCCGTGTGAGTGAAGAGGCAAACATGCCGGAGGAAGAGGTGGACAAACTGGCTCCGATGAAATCAATGGTTTCGTCAATCTCTTTTTTTGTGCGATTGGTTGTTCCCTCACGTAACAGGGATCCAGCCAGGCTTACATAACCTTTTGCATCGCCTTCCAAAACGGGATCTATGTCCAGGGTGAGCTGGAAGGAAACCACGGGCACCTGGCGGTTTTCTACCACGATCACGGTCATCCCGTTGTCCATTTCAAAAGACTCAAAATCTCCGATCTGAATAACCGGTGCCGGACCCGGTTCCGGTGGCTGGCTCCGGTCAACCTGTGCATCGACTGAATAAAAGGTAAAAATGCTTATTATGAATACTATCAATAGCTTTCTCATGACTCAGTTTTTTTCTGTTAACGATCGGGTGATTATTGTTGTTCGGGCAGGTAGTACAATACGACCCTGTTGTTTTCACGCAGATATTTACGGGCAGCTTCCCTGATATCTTCCCTGGAAACAGCCATATACCTGTCTATCTCTGTATTGATCAGGTTGGCATCATTGTAGATCAGGTGGTAATTGGCCAGGTTGGTCGTCCTGCTTGCGATGGTGGTATTGCTGTTAACCATCCGGCTTTCCACCTGGTTACGGAGTTTTTGCATCTCTTCTTCAGAGATCAGTTCTTCGCGTACCCGCCCGAGTTCCTCATTGATCGTAGCTTCCAGAACCTGGGGGTCTGTGCCAATGTTGGGGATGGCAAGTACCATGGTCAGTCCCGGGTCTTCGAGCCCCAACGGCATGGCCTGCACCTGCATGGCGGTCTGGTCTTCCACCACAAGCCGCCTGTAGAGCCTGCTGCTTTGTCCTTGCGACAGCAGTGTGCCGAGCATCTGCACGGCATAGTACTCTTCTGTTCCCATGGCCGGGATGTGATATGCCTGGATCAGGGCAGGCAACTGTATGTTGTCATATACAGTGTCCCTTACTTCAGTCATTCTTTCAGGCTCCTGCACGTCCGGCCGGCGGAACTCTTCTTCTCCTCCTGGAATTTCTCCGAAATATTTTTCCACCAACTCTTTGGTTTCATCCAAATCAATGTCTCCGGATACCACCAGAACCGCATTATTGGGAACATAAAACATATCATGGAACGAGGTGATGTCGTTATAAGTAGCATTGCGGATGTGTTCATCCTTTCCAAGTACGTCAGTCTGGTATGGATGTACCGTATAAGCCCGCTTGATGGTTTCAGTGAGTATGCGTCCGTAGGGTTGGTTGTCGCGCGTTTGTTTCATCTCCTCGGTAACCACATCCTTTTGTGTGGCAATTCCGATGGAATCAATTACCGGGTGCAGCAGACGCTCAGACTCGAGCCAGAGGCCCAGCTCCAGCTGGTTGGAAGGAAGCAGCACAAAGTAGTTGGTTACATCGAAACTGGTAAAGGCATTCAGGGAGCCCCCCGCTTTTTCCACAATCTCGGCAAACTCGCCCCGCCCTATATTTTCTGAACCCTCGAACATTAAATGTTCAAAAAAGTGTGCAAAACCGGTGCGCTCCGGGTGTTCATTCTTGGCTCCTACATGGTACATGATGTTCACCACCACATTCGGGGTGGTGTTGTCTTCATGTAAAATAACATGCAGGCCGTTGTCCATTGTGTATTCCGTAAATGCAATTCGCTGCTCCGAGGCTTGTGCAGGCCCGGCCAGTAAAATACATGCGGATACAATGATAAGCTTCAGTGAAAACTTCATGTTCAATAAATTTTAATGGTTATCAAATACTATTCGGCAAATTCGATTAAAGACGGGAATCCCCTGACAACAAAGGAAAACAAATGTACAAAATAATCCCAGGGCCACTGCAGCGATTCCCGCAATGAATGTTAATTATTGCAAACAAATGGTGAATCGGGGCTTAATAAAGGAGGTCAAGCCCCATTTCCTTTTGCAGACGCAGGATATCCGGGTTTTTTTCTGTCAGCTTCTGCAGTTTGTCTTTGGGCAGGTATGCTTTCCGTGTTTTATGGCTTTTTATGATTTCTGTGCGGACCTCAATGGCGTAATTCCTGAGTTCTTTATGCAGAATGCTGAGCAGCGCCGGTTTTTTGTCGTTGATCAGGTCTTCCTGAATGGCATTGTCCAGTGGCAGCAGGATGGCATTGTCCGGCAATAACTTTGGCTGGTGACTTGTCATTGCCATGTAAAGGGCCGGGCTTTCTTCCTTATGCGAAGCAGCAATCTTACTCCAGG
>PWHO01000217.1 GCA_003555385.1 Bacteroidales bacterium | reverse complement strand
TCGGGTTATGAATCCGACGCTCTAACCACCTGAGCTACCCCGCCGGTTAAAGGTGGTGCAAAATTATAAAACAATTTTAAAACACAAGGGGTTTTCCTGAATTTTTCCGTTCTCTTTGTCTTCGTCGCATATTTGAAATCTGTGTCATCATCAGACCTGCAATGACGATCAGCATCCCAACGATCCTGCTGAGGTCAATAACTTCCTTCAGGAAAATAAACGAGGTTATTGCGGTAACAACAGGAATGAGGTTGGCAAAAATAGCAGTCCGGGCGATTCCGATTGACCGGACCGCTGATGTATAGAACATGAAAGCCAGGGTGGAGCCGAAAATGGCCAGTGCCAGGAGTGAAGCAACCACTTCCCACGAGGGGCGGATGTGGATGAAATCCCTGAAATCCATGATCAGAAACAAGGGAAGAAAGAAAATAGCCCCCAGTATATTTTGCACCAGAATGATGGTGAAGGAGGAGTACTTTGCAGCCAGTTTTTTTAAAAAGACGATGTTGATCAGGGCGGAAAACACTGCAAAAAATAACCAGAAAATGCCGACCGGGGAAGCGGTGAATTTAAAGCCTGCATCCATGACCATGATCAATACACCCGTGAACGATACAACAAAGCCAAGAATATTTACGGGGGTGACCTTTTCGCGGAAAGCTACGTAGGCCAGAATCGGGGAAAAAACCGGTATGGTGGCAATGATCACGGATGCCACGGTGGGAGACACGTGATATACCCCGAAATTTTCCCCGATAAAAAAACAAAACGGGGAGAAAAACGAGAGGATGATAAAATTTTTGTAATCAGATCTGTCGACGCGCTCTCCGAGTTTTTTGATCCTGAAGATTGCCAGCATCAGCAGGGAGGACATGCTGAGGCGGATCAGCATGACGGTAATTGGTTCATAGGCCGTAAAGGCCACTTTGGTCCAGACATAAGAAACCCCCCAGAAGGTGACGGCCATGATGGCATAAAGGTATATATGCAGGGGAGCTGATTTCATGTTGAAATGGCTGTGATTGTCTGTTGTCAGGCAAATGCGATTGCCGGTTTTCAGGCAAATGTAATCAAATGCCGGATAAGGGTAAAAACCGGGGTGCTGATTTATTTTTTTGTATATTGCATGAAAGATGACCAAATGAGAATGTCATGAGCGTTCTTAAAAAATTCACCATGGAGTACGGATTCAAAACCACTCCAAGGCTTTTGTATACGGCCATAGCCACACCCGAAGGATTGTCCCGGTGGTTTGCTGACGTGGTTGATATTGAGGATGATGTATTTCACTTCAAGTGGGAAGGATCGGAACAGAAGGCCCGCCTTGTGGATTACAAAGAGAATGAGTTTATCAGGCTCCTGTGGCTTGATGATCCTGATCAGGAGCATTTTTTACAGATGGAAATTGTCAATGACCCTCTATCCTCCAGTGTAGCGTTAGTCGTTACAGACCATGCCGAAGATGTTGACCTGGATTTCAGTCAGCGGGTCTGGGATGCCCAGGTCAAAAAATTGCAGCGAATATTCAACGCCTGAACGGCTCAATGTCTCATTGCCGGGGGTCGGGCAGTGCAAACCAGTCTCTCACCATATCAGCGTTATCAGCAGGTGCAGACCTGTGCATGTATTCATTTTTTCTCGTCAGGTAATTATAGTCTTCCATCCAGGTCTTGTGGTGTTTCTGAATCTGTTTCAGTGCCTCGATGATTTCGTATGCTTCTTCGTTGGTTGTGGTCGGGTGCAGTGAAATTCTTATCCATCCCGGTTTGTCTGACAAGTCGCCGGTGTTGATCTTTTCCGTGATCATGTGAGAACGTTCATAGTCCACGTTGAGGAGGAAGTGACCATATGTTCCGGCACAGGCGCATCCGCCCCTGACCTGGATGCCAAACTTGTCACTGAGTAACCTGACCACCAAATTGTAATGAATATGCTCAAAATAGAAGGAAACCACAGCCAGCCTGTCTTTGACGTTGCCGGCCATGATGCGGGCGTCAGGAATCCCCTCCAGCCCTTCAAACAGGATTTCAAGTAATTCTTCTTCACGTTTTCGGATGTTGGCTGTACCCATCTGGTTTTTCAGCTCGATGCACAAAGCAGTCCGAATGGCCTGCAAAAATCCGGGGGTGCCCCCGTCTTCCCTCAGTTCAATATCGTCAATGTACTTATATTCTCCCCAGGGGTTGGTCCAGTCTACTGTTCCTCCTCCGGGATTGTCAGGAACCTTGCTGTTATAAAACGCCGAATCAAAAATAAGCACACCCGAGCTCCCCGGGCCCCCGAGGAATTTGTGAGGGGAGAACATGATGGCGTCCAGTTTCTGCATGGGATCTTCGGGGTGCATGTCAATGTCCACATAAGGCGCTGAAGCTGCATAATCAGCCACGCATACTCCACCGTGGGCGTGCACGATCGCCGCCAGTTCGTGTAATTGTGTTTCAATGCCGGTCACATTACTGCATGCAGTGAAGGAACCGATTTTCATTTTGCGGTCCTTGTATTTTTCGAGTTGCCTGCGCAGTTCGTCCGGGTCGATCATCAATCCCTTGCCCGGCCTGAGCTGAACAATATCGGCCATGGTTTCGAACCATGAAGTGTGGTTGCTGTGGTGTTCCATATGCGTGATAAACACAACCGGCCGCTCCGACTCTTTAATGCAGGGCCTGCTCGACAATTCCCCGCATACCCTGAGCCCCAGCATGCGCTGAAATTTGTTGATCACCGTAGTCATGCCGCTGCCCGCGGTTATAATCACATCTTCAGGGCCTGCATTCACGTGCTTTTTGATCAGCTGATGGGCATGATGGTAGGCGTTTGTCATCAGCGTCCCTGTTTCACTGGCCTCGGTATGGGTGTTGGCGACAAAAGGCCCGAACCGTTCCGTGATAACTTTTTCGACAGGGGCGTACATGCGACCGCTGGCAATCCAGTCAGCATAAATGATTTTCTGCATTCCGTAAGGACTTTTATATTCCTTGTCAATGCCGATAATGTGCTGCCTGAACTGGCTGAAATACTTTTCTGACTCTGTCATATGACCGTTTTTGGTTCTGCAAAATTGCAAAAAAATGTTCATTCTCTCTTAGTAACTAATCGTAAAATGCTAAAAATTAAATAATTGCAAAAATATAAATATGAAAATTACATTAATACGTGTGTGGGTAAGATGTTGTTGAACAAGTGTTTATGTTTTTTTGTCCATAAGGGATGTAACTGACGAACTGGAATAATTTTTGTACCTTTAAAATACCTTTGACGGGTGATTGTGAATGATTATTTACGGAGCGATCCGTGCCTCAAAACTTCTTAACTATGATCTCCATTAAACGAAACTTTTTGCTGCGTACGGGGGTTCTTCTTGTGCTTGTTGCGCTTATTTTCCCTTTAAAAGGTCAGGCGCAGTATTTTGGCCGAAATAAACCCAGTTACCAGACATTTGACTTCAAGGTTTACCAAACGCCTAACTTTGACATATACCACTATTTTGAGGACGACTCCATCCCTAACTGGATGGCACAAACCTATGAAAGATGGTATGAACGCCATCAAAAACTGTTTAAGGATACATTTGAGACCCAGAATCCCATCCTGATGTATGCCAATCACCCCGATTTCCAGCAAACTACCGCTATCAGTTCAATGATTGGTGTGGGAACCATGGGGGTGACAGAATCTTTGCGCAACAGGGTGATAATGCCGATACTTGAAACCAATGCCCAGACCGATCATGTAATTGGTCACGAGCTGGTGCACGTATTTCAGTACAGGGCCATGTTCAAAGATGACTCTCTTTCGCTCAATTCAATGCGAAACCTTCCGCTATGGCTGGTCGAGGGAATGGCAGAATATTTTTCCCTCGGAAGTCTTGACTCCCACACGGCCATGATCATGCGTGATGCCATTCACCAGGATAACTTTCCTACACTTGAGGAAATGAGCAGGGGGTATGAATATAACCCTTACCGTTTCGGACAGGCTTTCGTGTCTTTTTTCGGGCGCACCTGGGGTGACTCACTGATTGTACCATTCTTCAAAGAAACAGCCAAATTTGGCTACAGCCGTTCCCTGGAGCGGGTTGTGGGGCTCTCGGAAAGTGGGGTCGACAGGTTATGGCGTGAAGCCTATGAAAGCCATTATGAACCCTTGATCGGCGGAGAAGAGAGACATACGCCCGTTGGCGAAACATTGATTTCCTATGACAACGTGGGGGGCAGAATCAATATAAGCCCTGCTTTCAGCCCGGATGGTGAATCGGTGGCCTTCTTTTCTGAGAGGGCATTGTTGTCTATTGACCTATATCTTGCGGATGCCACCACCGGGGATATCAAGCATACACTTGCCAGTGCGACAAGGGGAGGTGATATTGACGGATATAACTTTTTTGAATCCCGTGGTACGTGGTCGCCGGATGGAAAACAATTTGCCCATGTGGCAATCAAAAAGGGAGTTAACCAACTGGTGATCGTAGATGCAGACCGGCCCAGACGATCACGTGAGGTCAGAATTCCCGGGGTGCCTTCATTCAATAACCCCACCTGGTCTCCCGACGGATCATATATTGTATTTAACGGATTGGTAGACGGGCGGTCTGACCTGTATCGATACGACCTGGAAACAAAAGAGGTGACTAAGCTGACCGATGACAGGCATTCCTATGCCCATGCCGCTTTTTCTGCTGACGGGCGTTACCTGGCTTTCGCTACCGATCGCCCGCAAACCGTTCAGCGAGGCGGGGAGAAGGTGAATATGACCAAGAATATCGGTGTCATGGATCTTGAGGATGATTCCCGGTCCATTGCCGTGCTGGATGTGTTTCCCGGTGCTGAGAACCTGAATCCTGTTTTTTCACCGGACGGTGAAGGAATCTACTTTCTTTCAAACAGTGACGGGTTCCGTAACCTGTACTACTATAACCTCGGCAACGGAGATCTTTTCAGGCTGACCGACTATTATACAGGCATCAGCGGCATCACCCATATGACCCCTGCATTCAGTGTCTCAATAAATACAGGGGATATTGTGTACAGCCATTATCAGGAGGGTGAGTATACCATATACCGAGCAGCGCCCGATGAATTTCAGCGGGAACAGGTAGATCCGATGGTTGTGGATATGACTGCTTCTGTACTGCCGCCTTTTCAGGCCCAGGCAGATCTGATCGTTGACAGGAGCCTGGAAGTGGAACCTTACAGGGAAATCTTCCCGGTAGATTCTTTTGCCGAAAAGCCTTTTGAACCCCGCTTTAGTTTGTCGTACATCGGCAGCACCGGAATCGGGATGGCAACAAGCCGCTACGGAACCGGTATGGCCGGAGGTGTGGCCATGATGTTCACTGACATTACCGGTGACAATCAGTTGTTTGCCCAGGTGGCCGTAAACGGTGAAATATATGATTTCGGCGCCATGGTAGGTTACCTCAATCAGAAAAGCCGAATAAACTGGGGCGCCACAGCTTCCCATATCCCATATTCTTTTGCAAGCCTGAGAATGGTCCGTGATACCATGCATATCGGGGATGATGCAGTTTATGTAGATAACCTGCAACTGCTTCAGCAACGGACATTTCAGGACCAATTGGCCATGTATGCTTATTACCCGTTTTCCACCACAAGGCGACTGGAAGCCGGTAGTAGTCTTGCTTTGTATTACTTCCGGATAGATGCGATCAATAATTATTACCACCAGGGATTCAGGGTGGGGGAAAGCCGTGAGCGGCTCACCGACCTGGAGCCAAGCAGTTTTTTCCTGTCGCGCTTGAATCTGGCCTATGTGGGAGACAACTCATTTTTCGGGATGGCATCACCCATGGCCGGATGGCGGTATCGATTCGGGGTGGAAAAAATGTTCGGCCGCGTGGATCTGTATAATCTGACCGCAGATTACAGGCATTATTACCGTGTACAGCCCTTTACATTTGCCGTCAGGGGGATCCATTACGGGAGATATGGCCGTGAGCCTGAAAACGATCTCTTTTATCCCCAGTACCTGGGCTATCCAGGCTATGTGAGAGGATATGATTACTCCACACTCAACCAGATAGAGCAAACCTTCGGCCGCAACGGGGTTGACCAAACATTCGGCAAGTTGCTGGGCAGCCGGGTACTTCTCGGAGGACTGGAGGTGAGGGTGCCCTTTACAGGCCCGGAGGAGCTGGCGCTCATTTCCAGCGGGTTCTTCTTCACCGAGCTGGCCTGGTTCCTGGATGCGGGTGTAGCATGGAACAGCGACAGCAGTATTACACTGAATGCATCCAAAGCAAATGAACCGGGAAAGCGCTTCCCGGTATTCAGTACAGGACCCTCCCTGAGGGTTAACCTTTTCGGCGCCATGATCCTGGAGCCTTACCTGGCTTTCCCGTTTCACACCAGGGGAATTCAGGAAAGCGTCTGGGGACTTAATTTCCTTCCGGGCTGGTAGCTGATCATATAAAAAAACAGCGCGCGTTGTGAAAATCATTTCACAACGCGCGCTGTTTTTCAGGCCCGGGTTTCAGACAGGCCCGGGTTTCAGACGACATCCATTTATTCTTCTTTGCCCGTAATGTCGGATTTGTCCGTATTGTTGAAAGGCTCTTCGGGTTCATCAGTCTTTACCTCTTCCATGGCCTTGGCCAGGGAAGTTTCTTTTGTATAGAAGCGACCCCATTTGCTTTCCGGATCAGGCCTGGTGGCAAGTGAGACAATGATCAGCACCAGGATCGATGCGCTTGCTGCAGGCAGAATGATGTATTGCTCATTCAGCAGCTGGGTACCGTACAGGCTATTTAAGACAGAGTTGGCGATGGTTATGATCAGTGTGACACCCATACCGGTGGCAATGGAAGCCACTCCGCCTTCTGTAGTAACCCGCCTCCACAGGAATGCGGCCAGCAATGCCGGTGTCAGCCCGGCCCCCACCATGGTATAGGCAGTCAGGGCCATGGCCAGGATGGTTTCAAACTGTGTCAGTATAAGGTAGGCCAGCAATCCGAGCAATACCACCATCACGCGCTGGAAAATTACCATCTTGTCGGGGTTGGCAGCCTTGTTGATAAACCGCTGATAAACATCTCTGGTAAGATTTGTAGAGGGGGTCAGCAGGAAGCTGTTACCCGTGGAGGTAATAATGGCTACTGAAGCAGCAAGCAGCAGTAACCCGCTCCATACGGGCAGACCTACTTCGGTACCGTAACGTGCCGTGTGCAGAATAATCCGTTCTGCATTTTCGCTTGACAGGAACATTTCATTGGCGTGATCCAGTAGGTTAAAGTGGCTGAAGGCAAAGATGGCCAGTGAAGCCAGTGCAGTTTCCACTACAATGGTGCCCGATACCCAAAACAGTACCGCCTTCTTGGCCGATTTCTCATTCTTGGCGGAGAAGAATTTCTGGTACATGTTGGACTCTCCCAATAGGAGAAAGAAGGTGGGGAGGAATATACCCATGGCCCAGAAAAAGTTGTTATCCCCGAATATCTGGAAATGGGATGGGTCAAGGGTAGTAGTGAGATGCTCAGCCCCCCCGATATGAAAGTAGACCACGGGCGCAGCGATCAGCATGGCCACGGTGATCACGGCTCCGTTGATAATGTCCACCGATACAATGGACATCATTCCCGCAAATGCGGTAAAAGTGATGATGAAAGCTGCGGTAAGTAACACCCCCTGCCATTCAGGGATGCCTGCCACAAGGTCCAGGACAAAACCACCGGCCCTGAACTGGTAGCCCACAATGGTTGTATATGCAATGACGATTACGACGGTTCCGAGTATCCGGGCCCATTTGTTATAGCGTAATTCAAGGATGT